>DATFMK010000159.1:0-16860 GCA_035267005.1 Balneolales bacterium | reverse complement strand
TGAAACCGCCCTGGTAAAAGCGACGACATCGTGCCGTGTTACTTTTTCTATCTCCTTAATACGAGCAATATCAAATTTTGCATTTTTGTATAACAGATCTACATCTTCTTTCGGTATACGGCCTAACTTGCTCCAAGCCCAACAGGCTGCCAATTCAACAGCAAGCCATGATTGAAATTGGTTTTGTTCCGACCATATATCGGCCATAACTTTTCGGGAATAGCGTTCAATCATTAATATCTTTCCTTTTAAACTATTCTGAATTTTTAGAAGTAAATAATTATAATGCGCGGTTAATGATAACTAAATTTCCAATCTTTTGAAGATCTTTTTAGCAATGAGATCTTATTTAACCTGAGTTCAAAATAAAATCTTCTTTAAAACAGCGCCTTGGAATGAATATTTTACTTTGAAGATTTCTCCCTCCGGTCGAAAAGACGCGAAGGGACGAAGATGATGTTGATGGTTAACAAACATCACTCAAAAGCGTCATCTCGAATTCACGTTATTTAACCCGGATTATTCACCTAAATTTAGTTGTGTCCCGAAAACTTTCGGGATAAAAATGCGCATGAGAGGCACTCTGGTGCCTTGATTAAGCATTTTTAATTTCAACGCAGAGTACGGCCAAATTTCGCAGCTTTTTTTTGGTGTCCTCAAAATCGTAGATCGGTTTATTTTTTATTAGTTACTTAATTTAACGTGAGGTTCGTTTTAAGCTTATAATCTATCTACCTAATAAAAGTAGCTGTTAAATTAGATTATTCTATGACCACCGACCACCGACCACAGACGACAGAGAAATGCTCTGATAGTAATTAAACATTATTTATTCTGAAAAACCGTATAATCAACGTGAGTTCGGTATCGGAATCATGCTTTAGGCATCAAAACAGCTCTGTGTCGTCGATGGTCCGTCGTCAAGATAAGTTATATTTTCTCAGGTCGTATTCTCAATGTAATTATTACAACTCTGCGATTCTTATCCAAACCTCACGTTAATTTAGAATATGATACGTATTGCTTCTTATTGGTTATGTGAATAATTCGGGTTAGCGTGAATAGGGCATAAGGAAATTATGGAACCCGAGTCCCAAATAAACTGACGCCGATGGGAAATAGCCCCCCGAAAAACATCGGGGCAGGCGTAGACAGTAGCTGTTCAGCAGCCTTGATCAACACTTATAATGTTAATTGAAAGCAACATAAAAATAGTAATTTAAATGAACCGAACCTGTTAAACATTCCCAAACGGCCACCATCCACAGTCTATCGTCTATCGTCTATCGTCCAAAATCTTAATTATCTTATCTCGAACTCAGATCATTTAGCTATCAGTTTCGCCATTATAGTTTACGGAAGTGTTTTCTGATTGTTGTTCTTCTTCAGGCAGGACCCGGACCTTAACTTTTTTTAGCCGGTTATTTTCGACTTCATGAACAGTCAATTCCAATCCTTTAAAATTGACTTTCTCACCGGGATCAGGGATATGCTCGGTCAGATGATAAATTAAACCACCAAGTGTTTCATAATCATCTTCTTCGGTGGTTAATTCTTTTTCTAAGATATCAGCCATATCATCGAGATCGATCTTGGCGTCAAAGATGTACACATCGCTTCTCAAACGTGTGTAGAGCTGTTCGGTTTCGGTATGCTCGTCGGTTAATTCCCCAATGATTTCAGATAAGACGTCATCAAGAGTAATCAAACCTTCTGTTCCGCCATACTCGTCGACGACAATAGCCATATGCGTTTTTTCGCGCTGAAAGTCCTGAAGCAGATCATCCAGTTTTTTTGAGGAAGGAATAAAAAACGCCTTGCGGGCCATTGTACGCCAGTTTATTGTCGTTTCTTTGAGATTCGCGGAATCCAGATATGGGAGCAGATCTTTGGCGTATATGATTCCTACAATATTATCCAGCTCATTCTCATACAAAGGTAAACGGGATAAACTTTTTTCCTTAATCAATTTCAAAACTTCACCAAGTGAATCTTCCGTAGAAACGGCAATAATATTCACACGGGATGTCATGATTTCCCGAACGGTCATATTTCCAAACTCTATGACATTTTCGATAATCTCCCGTTCGTCACCTTTCAGGGATCCCTGTAATTCACCGACTTCCGCAATATGTTTTATATCGTGGGAAGAAATTCGGTATTGTGGTTTTGGCAGATAACGTTCTAAACGAAGCGTGCTATTGGCAATACTTTGTGCCAAAGGACCAAGTATTACGAAAAAGGAGTATATGAATCCACTTAGTTTCTTTGACATCGCCATCGGGTTTTTTATGGCGATGACTTTAGGCGTTATCTCACTTAAAATGACAATAGTAAATGTAATAATAATAACTTCAATGATATACGTGATAAGTGCGGGTACGCCTAAATATTGCACTATACTTCCGGTAATAACCGCCGCCATTACCGAAGTCACAATATTAGCAAACGTATTACCAATGAGTATTGTGGCCAGAAGTCGCCGGGGACGTTCCAGCATGGTGACCATGCGTCGTAGAGTAGCTTCTGTTTTTTGCTCGCTTATTTCCTCCTGAACCTGATGCGATGTCAGAGAAAAGAATGACACCTCCGAGCTTGAAAACAAGCCGGATAATATCAAGCCTAATACCATGATTAGTAATTGGATAGCTAGTCCAAGCAGACTAAATGATCCACCCAGAACACCAGATTCCTGAAATAATAAAGACAATTGCTTATGCTTCAGCGATATATTATTAACGTTAGTACGTATATTAGTTATAAATAGAATGAAAATAAAACTACTTCTATATTCTAATACATACGTTCATTGAAACAGAAAAAGCGATGAACCGTTCATCGCTTTTTCTGTTTTTCTAAACTAATATGACTTATTAATTATTCAAAAACATAGAAATTACTAGAATTCGACTTTTATATTCTAAATAATTGGTTTTCTGCAATTTTAAGGCATCACCACTGCAATTCCTATTCTGAACGTTAATTAATGTCAAGAGAGTATCATTCCGCACATCAGATGATTTTAAACCGTTTTAATCAGTTTGATTGATGTAATTACTTTAAAACGGTAAATCATCATCCAGATCATCAAACCCGTTATTTAAATCAACAGGTTTACTTTGTGGTGTTGATGACGTCTGCTGGGATGTGGATCTATCTACTGTCGTGCCGTTTCCACCGTCGCTTCTTGAATCAAGCATACGTAGTGTGAGGGCTTTAATTTCTGTGGTATAACGTTTTTGACCTTGCTGATCTTCCCATTGGCGTGTCTGTATCGGTCCTTCGATATAAACCTGAGATCCTTTTTTTATATATTGTTGCGCAATTTCTGCCAAACGGCCCCAGGCTACAACACGATGCCATTCCGTTTTCTCTTGCAATTCGCCATTACTATCTTTATAACGTTCGTTTGTTGCAACATTTAAAGTAGCAACCGCTGTATTCGATTGGGTATATCTTACTTCCGGATCCGCTCCAAGACGCCCAATCAACATGGCTTTATTTAGTGAACTCATTATACTACCTCTTATTTTTTATAAATTTATTCTCAACTAAAAGGATACATAAAATTGTAATTCCTTACAGATTAATATGAAAATTATTTATATCCCTTCCTTTATATCAAAGTTCTATCCTAATTGCATCCATTAGTAGAAATTAATTTTCATATTAGAAACCATGAAAAAAAGGGGATTTTGATAAAGTTCAAAGTTTGAATGAAGAAATTAATCAAAATAACGGTTTTGCCAAGGTTTCTATTCGTCCCATTTGTAAAAGTAATACTATTTAGCTTACACAAAAAATTTATCATTCCTATATTGAATATTTAATATTAGAAGGCTATGCCAAACCGTTCTTTTGCCCAATATCTGCATTTTCACGACTTCAAAATCCTCGAATCCCGAAAGCATTCGGGATGCTACGGTTTCGAAGTCGCTCAGGCTTTGATATTGAACAAAATCCCTGGTTTTGCAAAGCCTTCTATTAAAACGAATAATCATTTGTTAAGTTATACCTGAATTAATAAT
Organism: Balneolales bacterium; assembly: GCA_035267005.1. GTDB lineage: Bacteria > Bacteroidota > Rhodothermia > Balneolales > DATFMH01 > DATFMH01. The sequence continues at coordinate 12,832 of DATFMK010000159.1, read as the reverse complement.
TCGAAATTTTTAAGTGAGAAAGTAATATTAATTATGCGAATATTTATCACCGGTTCCAACCGGGGAATAGGTCTTGAATTTGTAAAACAATATTTAAAACGTGGTGACCGTATATTTGCTTCTTGTCGTAATCCTATCAATGCAAAACAGTTACAAAAGTTATGGAAGATTTATGTCAATCAGTTGACCATTTTGCCATTAGATGTTAGGAATCCCGAAGCTATTCAAGCAGCCGTAAAAACCGTTAAAAGTCATACCGATGGCATTGATCTGCTCATAAACAACGCTGGAATCGGAACACGTGAGCTTTCAGAAGCAGAGAATGGTAAAATAAGCACTTTCGGCAAACTCGATCAAAAAAAATTACTCCATATGCTGGAAGTCAATGCGGTTGCACCGGTTATTGTAACCCAGCATTTTAGTGAATTATTAAAAAAAGGAAAACATCCCAGAGTGATAAATATTTCTTCCATTCAGGGATCAATTGATCATAACAGCACCGGTGGAAGTTATGGTTATAAGGCCAGTAAAGCCGCTTTAAACATGTACAGCCGAACTCTTGCATATGATCTTCTGCCTGATAACATTTATACCGTAATGTTTCACCCAGGTTGGGTACAGACCGATATGGGTGGCAAGCATGCATCACTCACACCCGAAGAGTCCGTTTCCAGTATGATCGATTTAATCGATGGATTCGGAAAAGCTCAGGCAGGACGTTTTTTTAATTACAATGGGAAGGAATTAAACTGGTAAATAAATTATTTTCAAGAATACTTAAAATAACGTGAGTTCGATATAATTATAGATTTATTCTGTTTCAAATCATTTTTGGAAGATCTCTCACCCAAAAAACGGGTTCGAGATGACGTCTTTGAGTGATGTTTCTAAAACATCAACATCATCTTCGCCCATTCACGTCATTTCGACCGGAGGGAAAAATCTTCAACGTAAAATATTCATTTCAAGACGTTGTTTTGAGAAGATTTTATCTCGAAATCACCTTAACCCGAATTATTCACCAAGAAATTTTGTCGTGATCAAGGCGAATTTAACTTGCCCTCTCACGTTGTATACTATTCACTCAGTAATCTTTGATGAGCTTGGTTTAGACTTTCTCCGAGATAAATAGGCCTTTCTATTCTCTTGGTTCTTGAAACGTATATAATAATACTTTCACTTAACTATTCTTATACTGACTGTAGGCTCCCCAGGCGATTAATAAAACGAAGCCGAGTCCGAGTAGTAAAAATACGATAACTAAGCCGGATACTGAGAAAAAGCCCATTGGAGCAGGTTTAAATTCAGCTCGATTGAATGTTTTGTATCCGGTCGTATCAACCGACCAGATATTGGATTGATTAATCTGATGATAATAGTCCACGGTATCGGATGCGACTGTTGAAAAACTGAATCCATCTGTGGGCGCATACATACTTGGTTTTCCATATCGAAAAATAATATTTGAAAGAGTATCGGGATTGACATCCTTCATGTCATAAATAAACGTATGGTCTCTGAGCTTAAAACGTCCAGCAGGTAAAATGCCATCAATCCATTTCATCCTGACAGAAGTTTTGACCACTTTGAATAAAATACGAATTTGGGGAATACGTTTATTCCATTGTTGCAACGGTGAAAAGAGATAGGTAAAGCCATCACTATATTCAATATCAAAGCCATCACGAATATGCGCACCATGTGTATCTACGATATAATGTGTAATCAAGTGAGACGTATCCGGTGGAAATGAATAATTCCAGGTATCCCATTGCTGTTCATTAAGGTTCAGCTTGGGAATATGAATGGAATGATTTCTCTGCTTTTGAATTTGAGTAATCCTCTTTCCATTAATGGATAATTCCGGATGACTCCAGCTTCTGAAAAATACGGTATCAATAACATCACTATGGAAATAGCCGTTTAGCGGTATGCCCATTTTTATTTTTAAAGTATGCTGAGTCGTATTGTTGATTGTATAATCTTCTTTAACAACCGCATACCCTCTGTACAAACGGACATAAACTCCTAATTTATCAAGTTTTAATGCGTTTTGCTCTAATTGAGATTTGCTTAAAATAACGAATCCTTTACCCGCTCCTGTATCTTTGAAAGCACCAACCGTTTTCGTACGGTAATCCATGTGAGAGCAGGACACAGCAACTACCAAAATAAGCGATAAGATTATATAATGACGTATTTTTACCCGAATCATTCTTTCAAGCTTTTGACCTTTTAGTTGGTCAAAGGTATTCTTTTTTCAGTTAGCTTGAAAGTTAAAATGTATAACCACTGTGTTAACACAAAACTCAAAGATTTCTTCCCTTTCTCAAACATTTAAAGATGAAATTGTCGTGGCTGACTTTACGGTTTACACTTAATATTTGAGCTCCCAGCCAATCAGGTTTTGAATTGTTTCGACTGATGGTGGTTCTTTTACGCCGAATTTTTCCGGATGCAGGTGTTTAGACATATATTCCAAAGCAAGTTCGATCCATTGCCGGTTATCCTGATCCATTTCTTCAATCATCAGTGCCATTTGCCAGAGATAAATCAACCGTTTGAAAATGGGTTTGGCAGAACTCTCCATACTATCGCGGGATTGTTCCGGCAGGGCTTCCAGAACCTTGGTTACTTTTGCCAATTCTTTTTGAATAATGTCTCCATATTTTTCACTTTTACGACTTAACTTCTGAATATCCTCGAGTAAATACTGCATTCCTTTCGTCTTCTGAGAAGCGCGTAATACATCCAAAACAATGATATTTCCCGATCCCTCCCAAATAGGCAATACGAGTAAATCACGATAGATACGTGGCATTACGGTATCCTCAATGTATCCCATACCTCCCATTAATTCCATCGATTCGCGACCAATATAGACGCTTGTCTCGGCAGAAAACCATTTGGACATCGGTATGAGAATACGGTTTAAATGAGCGGACCGTTCATCTCCATTATCAGCAGCATCCATCGTTTGAATGGTTTTCCATACCAACAGAAAATCGACAATATGCAAGGAACCTAATTCCCAGAGTTTATCTCGTATTAACGCATGTTCAAGCGCTGTTTTTCCAAATGTTTTCCGGTATGTAAGAAATTCATAAGCTTCAATTAAGGCTCGTCGCGATCCCGCTACAGCTGTGACTGAATTGTACAAACGACTCAAATTGATCATTTCGGTCATCATTTTGAATCCTTTGCCTTCTTCACCAATCAGCTTGCCAATGGTATCTTTTAATTTGATTTCGGCAGTAGCCATTGACCGAACGCCCATTTTCTCTTTTAATCGTATATATTCCATAGGATTACGGGTTCCATCCGGCAATGTCTTTTCAACCAGGAATAAAGATAAACCTTTCGTACCGGATTGCTCGTTTGACCTTGCTAAAACCATCATCACATGTGCATTAGCATTACTGCAAAACCATTTTTCACCGTTCAGCCGATACAACTTCCCCTCAAGATGAGTGGCCATGGTTCGATTGGCTCCGACATCCGATCCGCCTGCTTTTTCCGTCAAAAACATCGCGCCACTTAATAATGTTTTACCATTTCTACTCGATAAACCGGGAATCAAGCGATGTTTATCCTCGTCATCAGCAAATAAATCCAACAAACGAGCCGCGCCGTCTGTCATACATAACGGACAATAAACGCCTAATTCTGTCATAGCATAGAGATGTCCGACAGAAAACCCTAACAGATGTCGCTCATTTGAAAATTTCTTCCTCAGATCAGGATCCCATTTCACATAAAACATTTCCGTTTCTGCCGCCATATCCATCAATTTCCAATAAGATGGATGAAATTCAATTTCTTCCAGATCTTCTCCGTAAGGTGTACGCTTTTTTATCACAGGACCATTTTGATCTGCCTGCGCGGATAGCAGATTCATCTGAGTAGCAGCTTCTTCTCCTATCCATTCCAGCTTGTCTGTCATATATTTGAGAGCATCGGCTCTCATATGTTTTTTGAGATAGGATTGTAAAATGTGATCACTATGGTAAAAATTGGAACTCTTCCCGGCGTTAGGTTCTAAAACCCGATTTTTAGAATCTTCTTCGAGGATTGTGGCAGGATGAACAGTTTTCATAACCGATTATTTTTGAATAATTAATCATGGTATCTATTTTAATTAACGATACTATTCACCCAAAAGCACATTATTTTTTGATTAATTTGGGAAAGATTCGAGTGTTATCCCGGATTATTCACCAAGAAATTTTGTCGTGTCCCGAAAACTTTCGGGATAGAAATGCGCATGAGAGGCACTCTGGTGCCTTGATTAAGCATTTTTAATTTCAACGAAGAGCACGGCCAAATTTCGCAGCTCTTTTTAGTGTCCTCAAAATCGAGAATCGGTTTATTTTTTATAAGTACTTTAATTAACAATATGATATATATTACTTCTTATGGGTTACGTGAATAATTCGGGTTATAGTGTTAGCAATCGGCTTTTCTAACCACAGAGCACAGATTTTTTTGCACAAAGAGATTTTCATTTAGTTTTAAATGATTAAATGATAGAAAGACCTGCCAGGTGGGGTGTTAAAAATGTACTATTTTAAAAAAAATTGATTCTCCCTATTTTTTGTGGTTTAAAATCATATCTAAATCTTAGAATATTTTATATAAAACAAACAATTAAACTGAAAAACGATTTTATCGTAATTAATCAATATTTAAAATATGGGGTGAGATAAAATTTGTGAATACTCTGATTTCTTACACCCCACCTGCCAGGTTTTCAAAAACCTGCCAGATCTTGTTTCAAAAATATAAAAGCCTTTTGAACTCAGCATCAATAATCAGAAATCCTGTATCCGGGATCCTAAAAAAACCCGGTCATCCTAAAACAACCGGGTTCTCAAATTTTTCACTAAAAGATATTTATACGACGACTTCGTATCCCAAATCTGAGATCTTTTCTTTAACAGCTTTTAAGGTATCTTCATTACCATTATAACTTAGTTTGACGGATTCTTTATTTCGATCCGCTGTAACATCCGATACACTATCTATTCTTGGTAATAATTTCTGAATTCTGTTTTCGCAACCTTCACAATGCATTCCGGTTACTTTCAATGTAATTGCTGTCATAAGCTTACTTTCTCCTTTAAAGTTTATTGTTGGTAGTTGATAGTGTATGGTTGATGGTTGGTGGCAAATTCACAACCAACCATCAACCACTAACAACCATCAAAATTCTATCAACTCGTTGCTTTCTTTAACGCATAATCCGGTTGAATGTTTACATTTTGCAATCGTCTTGAGTTGGTAACCACATTGATGGAGCTAAATGCCATGGCTATTTCTGCCAATACCGGGTGCATCATTCCTAATATGGCTAATGGTACCATGATGACATTGTAGAAAAATGCCCAGAATAGATTTTGTTTAATCTTGGTAAATGTAGCACGACTAAGTTTGACCGCTTTTACAACGGCACTCAATTCGCCCTGAACTAATACAAGATCACCGGATTCAATAGCCACATCTGTTCCGGTACCGATGGCGATACCAACGTGAGCTTGTGTCAATGCCGGAGCATCATTAATCCCGTCGCCGACCATAGCGACAAATTCACCTTGCTTCTGCAACCGTTTAATTTCTTCGGCTTTCCCATCCGGCAAGACATTCGCGATGACACGATCTATGCCAACTTCTGCGCCAATTGCCTTAGCTGTCCGCTCATTATCCCCGGTAATCATGACAGGTGACAGTCCATATTTTTTCAATGCGGCAATAGCATTTTTACTGTCTTCCTTGACTTTATCAGCTACGGCAATAATTCCGTTCAAGTTATTGTCTACGGCCACAAACATTGCTGTTTTAGCTTGATTTTCGAGCTTTTTCTTGTCATCAAGTACGGCAGATTCGATTTGAATCCCATTTTCTTCCATCAGTTTCTGAGTCCCGACCAAGACATTCTTACCGTCAATCATCGCTTTGATACCACGTCCGGTTACTGCTTCAAAATGTTCCGCTTCAGGCAAATGGCCATTTTTATTTTTCATGTAATTGACAATGGCTTCACCCAATGGGTGTTCCGATCCTGATTCAGCTCCGGCGGCCAGGTGTAACATTTCATCTTCGGAAACTCCGTTCAGCGTAATGACATCCGTTACGCCCGGTTTTCCTTCCGTGATTGTTCCTGTCTTATCCAATACGATTGTAGTAACATCTTTCATCATCTGAATAGCGGCCCCTTTACGAATGAGCACGCCATTGGAAGCTCCCATCCCGGAACCAACCATCAAGGCTGTTGGAGTTGCCAGACCAAGAGCACATGGACAAGCAATCACAAGAACGGCGACCGTGGCGTAAACAGCAAGTGCAACGGTTCCCATTCCGGGATTAACCCAAGGCAGAAAACCTGATGCCCAAACGGCTACGCTGTGAAAAGCAGCCGGGAAAATCAGCCAGGCAGCTAATGTTAATAAAGCGACTCCGATCACTACGGGAACAAAAACGCCCGTTACCCGGTCAGCAAATTCCTGAATAGGTACTTTAGAACCCTGAGCTTCTTCGACCATCTTGATTACCTGACTCAGGAAGGTGTCCTTCCCAACTTTTGTGGCTGTCACTTTCAAAACACCATTTTTATTGATGGTGGCCCCAATCACTTCATCATCTTTATTCTTTTCAACCGGCATCGATTCCCCGGTAGCCAGCGATTCGTCAACACTGCTATTTCCACTGACAACGATACCGTCAGTCGGTATTTTCTCACCGGGTTTCACAACCATAATGTCACCTTTTTTTAGCATCCGAACGGGAACCTTAACTTCTTCACCATCCCGTTCAACGATAGCTTCTTTGGCTTCAAGTGTTAAGAGTTTTTTGATAGCCTGAGAAGCACGTCCTTTGGCTTTCGTTTCCACATAACGTCCTGTCAGGTGGAAAGCCATAATCATACCCGCAACTCCTGCAAAATTGTGAAATGCAGGTATAGCCAACGCCACAAAACCGGTAGCCAGGGAAGCAAGCGTACCCATCGCGATCAGAACATCCATATTGGGAGCCAGGTGAATACCTGACTTCCAGGCACTTCGGATCGTATCCCAACCGGGATAAAAGATGGCGATCGCAGATAAAACGATCATACCAATATCATAACCGATTTTACCCAGGAAATAATATCCAAAAAACATTTCGGGTATCATCCAAAGCATAATGGGGATGGTAACCCCCCATGACCACCACATACGTTTGTTTGCCAAATCAATTTTTCGCTGATCTTTATCTTTTTCAATTTCCGCAGCTGTTTGCGTCTCATTCGCCTGTTCTTCATCAGTTACAACCTGATATCCTACATTATCGACGGCCGTAACGAAATCTGCCAAATTTACCAACTTGGGATTGAAATTAACCTGTGCCGTTTCAGTAGCCAGGTTAACGGTGGCCGTTTCAACACCTTCCACCCCTTTTAATGCTTTTTCAACCGCAGATACACAGCTGGCACAATGCATGCCATCAATACGTAAAGTCTGGGAAGCTTTATTTTCCCTGACACCATAACCGACATCTTCCACGGCTTTTCTAAAAGCATCATGATCTGTTTTTTCCGGATCATATTCAATAGACGCCGATTCGGTTGTTAAATTCACATTGGCGATCTTAACGCCTTCCAGTTTTTTTAATGATTTTTCTACTGACGCTACGCAACTTGCGCAATGCATACCGTCTATCTCAAGTGTTTCTTTCTTGTCTGCCATAATGCTCTCTCTTTATCCGTGTTTTCTGAATTTACTGAGTACGGTCATCACTTCGTTAATTTTTTCATTTCTCAAATCGTTATCGTCACTTCTCATTGCGTCAGTTACGCAGGTATTCAAATGTTGCTGCATAATCTGATCTTCCACTCCCTTTAAGGCCGATACGATAGAAGCGGTCTGAGACAGGATATCAATACAATACCGGTCTTCTTCCACCATTTTCTGAATTCCACGTATCTGACCTTCAATCCGTTTCAACCTGGATATCGCACGTGACTTTTCTTCTTTATTCATCATAAGACATTTCTCTGTGCATGACTTTTTATTATTTCACTACTCAATATACTATACCCCCCTATACTATGTCAAGTTTTAATTATAATTTTTATCATCTACAAGCCTCACGAATAAAAGCAGATTTAATTTAAAGACGATCAAACCTTGTATACTTAATTATTTGGTTTACACACAGTTCTCTTCTTTAAATTAAATTTTGGATACCCCCTATTTTAATAGGTACAAATTTCAGATATTTATCTATTTACAGACTCATATCTTATTTCATGAAAAAGTTTGACGTTGATATTTTACCCCAACCCACCGATTCGACTTGTGGTCCGACCAGCCTCCATGCTGTTTATACTTACTATGGAGATGATATCCCATTACAAGATGTGATTGATGAGGTTCACTACCTTGAAAATGGCGGTACACTTGCTGTTTATTTGGCTATACATTCTTTAAAACGAGGTTATCAGGCGGAAATTGGTACTTACAATCTGAGCTTATTCGATCCCACATGGTTCAATAATCACGAAACGAATCTCATTAAAAAACTAAAGGACCAACTTGTTTATAAGCAAGATGATCGCATGCAAAATGCCACCCAAGCCTACCTTGATTTTTTAGAACTTGGCGGACGTGTTTTCCAAAAAGAATTGACTCCAAATTTATTGAAGCGCTACCTGCATAAATCGGTACCGATCCTTACCGGATTAAGTGCAACTTACCTGTATCAAACGGCCAGAGAGTATTGTAATATTAAATGCCGATATGATGACATTAAAGGAGAACCGGTTGGTCATTTTGTCATTTTGTCCGGTTATTCTACAGGGTTGAAATTTGTGACCGTTACTGATCCGTTTTTTGAAAATCCTATTTCCGGCAGCCATGTCTATGATGTGGATATTCAACGTCTTATTAACGCTATTTTACTTGGAATTGTCACATATGATGCTAACATTTTAATTATACGACCACCATCAAGATGATATATGACGTTACTTCTGGTTACACAAAATCCGGAGGATTGGAAAGCGGCCCTCCCGGATATTGAAGTTGTTTCTTCAAAAGCATATCTGAATGATCCTCAGTTTATGGATATGCGTAATGTTAAGGTTTACAATCTTTGTAAATCGTATCGCTATCAAACAGCAGGATATTATGTATCTCTTTTAGCAGAAGCTCGCGGACATCAGGCTATTCCTGATGTTACAACGATGCAGGATCTTAAGTATCAAACCATTATCCGGGTATTATCTGACGAGCTCGAAGGATTGATTCAAAAGAGTCTTAAAGAACTGCAATCGAATGAATTTGCGTTGAGTATCTATTTTGGTAAAAATGTGGCAAAAAGATACGATAAACTCAGTAAGCAACTATTTAATTTATTTACTGTTCCTTTGTTACGAGCTCATTTTACGAGGGATAAGAAAAATCATAAATGGTCGGTTCAAAATATTTCAGCTATTTCACTTAGTGAAGTTCCTGACAATCATTTGCCTTATTTATTCGATTTCGCACGAGAGTATTTTATTAAGCCTTATGTTTCCAAATCCAAAAGACGAAAAACGATTTATGATTTGGCCATTCTGACTAATCCAGATGAGAAAAATCCCCCATCAGATGAAAAAGCTATTCAACGATTTATCAAGGCTGCTCATGCTTTGGATTTTTATGTCGAATTGATCACTAAGGATGATTATAACCGGATTACCGAATTTGATGCGTTGTTTATCCGGGAGACAACAGCCGTTAATCACCATACCTATCGTTTTGCCAGAAAAGCTTTTGCGGAAGGATTGATTGTAATCGATGATCCCTTATCCATTGTGAGATGCACAAACAAAGTATATCAGGCGGAACGATTAATTAAAGCCGGCATCTCTATCCCCAAAACGCTTATAGTTAATAAAGATAATGCGGCAAGCATCATCCCTTACCTTGGACTTCCCTGCATTTTGAAACAACCGGACAGCTCTTTTTCAGAGGGAGTCGTTAAAGTTAAAACAGAAGAAGAGCTGAATGTATGGCTCAAAAAATTACTGGACGGATCGGATTTGATCATAGCTCAGGAATATCTACCCACAGATTTTGATTGGAGAATTGGTGTTTTGGATGGAGATCCGTTGTACGTCTGTAAATATCATATGGCCCCCGGTCATTGGCAAATCATGAACTGGCAGAAAAAACGCGCGGGTAGATTTGGTCGCGTCGAAGCTTTTCATTTGCTGGAAGTGCCCAAACAAGTCGTCACAACGGCAACTAAAGCAGCCCGGCTTATCGGGGATGGACTTTACGGAGTCGATATCAAGCTGATCGATGGAAAGACTTATGTCATCGAAATCAATGACAATCCAAGTTTAGACTCCGGACTGGAAGACGAAATTTTGAAGGATGGACTCTATCAAAAAATAATGAGTGTGATTTTTAACCGTATTCAGGAAAGCAAAAAAATAAAATGGATTTAATCTTTCCACTTCACCTTTTTGAGGGTTTTGGCATCGAGCTGGAATACATGATTGTTGACAAAAAGACACTTAAAGTCATGCCTGTCGCTGACAAATTACTTGAATCAGTCGCTGGAACTTATGTTAATGAAATGGACCGTGGTACTCTTTCCTGGTCGAATGAGCTAGTTTTGCATGTTATAGAATTAAAGACAAACGGTCCTACTCAGCAATTATTTGACTTACCCAATTTATTTCAAAGCAGCATCCGGGAAATCAATCAAATATTGGAAACATATGGGGCCTGTCTCCTACCGACAGCAGCTCATCCATTTATGAATCCATTCAGTGAGACTTGCATATGGCCACACGAACAGACGGCTATCTATCATTCCTATAATAGAATTTTCGACTGCTCTGGTCACGGCTGGTCCAATTTACAAAGCACACATATCAATTTGCCGTTTGCAAGTGATGAGGAATTCGCCCGTCTACATACGGCCATTCGACTTTTGTTACCACTCATTCCTGCACTTACATCTTCGTCGCCGATAATTGAAGGTCAGATTACCGGTTACATGGATACACGCCTTGAATATTATCGCACAAATCAGGTCAAAGTGCCAACTATCACCGGTAAAGTTGTACCGGAAACGGTCGCTTCCATTCAGGAATATCAGGATAAAATTCTGAAACCCATGTACCGTGATATTGCTCCTTATGATATCGAAGGTATTCTTCAGGAAGAATGGCTGAATTCACGGGGCGCCATTGCGCGTTTTGAACGGGGAGCTATCGAAATACGCATTCTCGATATTCAGGAATGTCCCCTGGCTGACTTGTCTATTGTTGAATTAATTATCTCTGTCCTTAAGGCTCTTGTGGATGAACGATGGTCATCGTATGAAGATCAAATAGCCTGGTCGGAGAATTATTTATCCACCATTTTGCTTAATACCATTAAAAATGGAAGTACCTCCGTTCTTACGGATACAGGATATTTATCACAGTTCGGTGTTGATGACCGGAATTATGTATCAGCAGGTGAATTGTGGCGATTTATGGTCGATGATCTCCTACCCTATCAAAAAGATGAAAATGAGTTATTCCGGGCACCGCTTGAAATCATCCTGGATCATGGATCTCTGTCGGAACGTATTGTTAAAGCTATTGGAGGTTCCCCAGAGCAAACCGATATTTTACGAGTCTATCAAAAACTTGCAGATCATTTACAGGAAGGAACCTTATTCCTCCCTTAAAATTTCATTTTTAATATATTTACGATTTAACTCATCCAAATCAGATTTCCAGTCATTTTCATGTATTTCTCTGTGAAAATCATCCAACTTATTAAGCACATTGAGCAACTGAATTTTCTCCTCGGTATCCAGATCTGCTGCTACAATTCTGGAAACTTTATCCATTTTTATAAAAGCCTCCTGCAAAACTTTTAAACCAAGTGTAGTAATTTTGACACGCTTCGAGCGACGATCATTTGGATCATCATATTCCACGATAAATCCATTTTTTAGTAACCTTTTGATAATTTCATTACCAGAGGTGATTTCCAACAAGTTATGATGACTCAATTCGGTTTTAGTCATGTTTTGGGTATACCCTAATGAGGCCAGGAATCCAAACTCATCAAGCGTACTCAAAGGGGTATCTTCAAGGGCAAACTTTGTATAATGCTTGGCATATTTGAATAAATTGGTCAATAGTGTACTGATTTTGGCCTCCATCGTGTATTCAAATCCCAGCACAGAGCTTTCGTCCGTTACTTTTATTTTCTCCTCATTCAGTTTGTGATCCTCCTGACTTAAATACCGGTTTAGCCACAAAGTAAAGGATAACATTTCCAGCTTTTCCTCACCATGCTCTTCTTCATACTTGTCTAACAAGTCGATGATCTCTTTTAAAAATTCAAAACGTTTATTCATAAAATGAAAATTAAAAAGAAAATTTGGGCGATCCTTTGTTTTTATAATATCTAATTTAATATAACACAACTTATTTATTATGATATCGTAATATTTATACTAATTTACTATGATAACATTGTATTACTAACTTTTTTCTGCTAATTTACTTTACAGACATTGTAACATGGTCCAAGAAGGCTTTGCAAAACCGGGTTGTTTGGTAAAGATCAAGGCCAGAGAAATTTTAAAACCACAGCATAATTGTTGTATGTGAGGATTTTAAAATTCCGATAACGCGGATATTGAACAAAAAGATGGTTTTGCAAGGCCTTCTCCAATTTATTATAAATGAGTCATAAAGTTGCAGAATTAACCGAGGTATCAAAAGATTTTAAAAGTGGGGATACGACCGTTCATGCCCTGATTGACGCTAATTTGACCGTTCATTCACATGAATTAC
>DATFMK010000158.1:0-9702 GCA_035267005.1 Balneolales bacterium | reverse complement strand
TTTAAGACGTTCAATGCTACCAAACATAAACTCAGGATACGAACTCTTAACTAAATTATGGTAAATACGATGACACTACTGAAAAAGATAGCACATCCATTTTTAGCCTTATTAGTAACGGCAGGTCTGTTATCTCTGCAGGCTTGTAATAAAAGCAGTAATGCGAATAGTTCAGCCAATGTCCAGGTTCATATGACCGACAGTCCGGCTAATTTTGACGCGTTAATTATTAATATTACTCGTATTGAAGCCCATACCAGCGGGGCCGGTGCAAACAGCGGCTGGCATGTCATAAGTGATACTCCGGTAAAAGTGAATATCATGAATCTGACCAATGGCAAAACCCAGTTAATTGCAAACAATCAATTGAAAGCAGATAACTACGATGCCATAAGACTCGTGTTGGGAACCGGTAATAAGGTTGTGATTGGTGGTCAGACGGAAGCTCTTACTATTCCCAGCAGCGCACAGAGCGGGATCAAAATCAACACCAACATGAATTTAAGTTCGGGACAATCAACCAACATCTTACTTGATTTCAATGCTTCGGCTTCCCTGAATATTACTGGTAATTTAAACTATATCCTCAAACCGGTAATCAGCGTCGTCAATTACAAAGAAGAAGGAAATATTGATGGAACCATCATGCCGGTTAAGGCTCATGCAGCATTAGTAGCCAGTAGTTCAGAGGATACTACCGCAACTTATGCAGATACCACATCAGGAAAATTTAAACTTGTTGGATTAAAAGCCGGAACCTATAACGTTCATGTATATTCCAATTCAAAAGCTTATAACGATACGACCCTGACCAATGTTAAAGTCAATGCCAACGCAAATACGAACCTCGGTTCAATTACCCTCTCATCGACGAGTGTTGCACATTCGTCACTTTAACATGCAAAAGTAAAATAACCGTTCTTAACGACCCAAACAGCATGTCGCAGTATAGTCTTGCAGGATTATAGCATTCTGTGATATGCCCTCGGAGCCCGGCCTGCAAGTCGGGCTCTTTGATTATGATACTATGCTATATCATTAATTCAATTTTGGTTAGAGTATTTTAATTTTTAGGGGTCTTCCCCACCCGTTCGTGTATTTCAAATAGATGATATGATAATTGAGCTACCTGTGAAATTTAAAAATTAAAAGAGGACCCCAAGGAGACATAACCATGAAACGCTCACGACGGAAACCATTATTCAAATCAATCTTTACTATAATATTGGCTTTATCTTTTGGAAGTTTATTTTTTCTGCAAGCTTGTAGCAATGGAAATTTAAGCGGCGTTAACCCCAGCAACGGACAAGGCAAATTAAATGTACATATGACTGATAGTCCCGCTGCTAATATTCAGGCACTCACAGTAAACATCGTTAAAATAGAGGCTCACAAAAACGGAGCTGACTCAACAAGCGGTTGGCAGGTAATTAGTGATTCCTCTGAAACTGTTAATATCCTTAATCTGACGAATGGAAAAACCAGATTGATTGGTAGTCAGAATCTTGATGCCGGTACCTATAGCCAGATTCGTTTAATTCTCGGATCTAACAATACAGTTACGGTGTCCGGACAAAAATTCCCGATTACTATTCCAAGCGGTTCACAAACAGGTATTAAAATCAATGCGAATATGACTGTTAAAGCAGGTGAAAGCTTTAATCTTTTATTAGACTTCAATGCGGCTCAGTCCGTTCACATGACAGGATTCGGAAACGGACGTTTTATGCTGAAACCAGTCATTCACGCTGTAAATATGCAGCTTGATGGCAGTATCAAAGGTACGATTCAACCGGCATCGGCCAAGGCATCACTTTTTGCTATTACCGGAAATGATTCGACCAGTACTTTTGCAGATACCACGAGTGGTCATTTCAAACTTGTTGGTTTAGCACCCGGTACGTATTCCCTCTATATTTCACCACGCGACACCTCCTATTCAGATTCCACGGTAGCAAACATACAAGTGAACTCAGCCGATACGACCAATATTGGCACGATAACTCTTAAGAAGAAATAATCTCCAGTTAAAAGCCATACAATGAAAAACTCCTGTCTACAGACGGCAAATTAGGGGTGAATAAAAGGTCCGGTTTTTAAAAATCGGGCCTTTTTTAGTGTTGAGATTTAAGATTTGAGAGCTGAAACACAAAAAAGGGAATTGTGCGATTTAACAATTTCATAATCTTTTTACGAAAAAAAGGTCTGTTTAATTAATTCTTTTGTTTTATATTTGGGACGTGAAATACAATCTTTCCATATCACATTTGAAAGCATTATACGGGATGAATATTTATCATCATCACCGTCATTATCATTATACCTCTCATTACCATCATCATCCGGTACATTAACCTACATTTCAATTTTTCTCTTGTCCTGACACCGGTTGAAGCTTTCAAATTTATTTTCTCTTTACAACATTTATTTTATTTAAGAACTCAAAAACTTTTTTATCGTGGAAACAAGTACATCATTACGCATTGCAATTCAAAAGAATGGACGTCTGACAGACAAATCGATCGATTTATTGGAAAATATTGGATTACGGTTCGATGATTATAAAAACCGACTCATGGTTAAATGCCGTAATTTTGACGTGGAACTCTTGCTCATCCGGGACGATGATATTCCCGAATATGTGCAGGATGGAGTTTGTGATTTAGGATTGGTCGGAGCCAATGTGACTTCAGAAAAAGAAGCGGATGTCACCGTTTTAAAGAATCTGGAATATGGTTATTGCCGGTTATCCCTTGCCGCACCCAAAAACGATGGAATCAAGAATCCAGAGGATTTCGAAGGCAAACGTATTGCAACAAGTTATCCGACGCTTACTCAGAATTACCTGCAGAATAATGGAATTACAGCCAAAACCGTAGAAATATCAGGCGCTGTTGAAATCGCCCCTACCCTTGATGTTGCCGATGCCATTTGTGATTTGGTTTCTTCTGGCAGTACGTTACGCGCAAACGGTTTGTCTGAGATTCAGCCGATATTTTATTCCCAAACGCAATTGATCAAAACGAATAAAGTATTATCTGATGAAAAGGAAGAATTAATCTCCAAATTTCTGATTCGAATTGAAGGGAGTCAAACCGCGGAGAAAAGCAGATATATTATGATGAATTCCCCCAAAGACTCCGTTGATAAAATCACTAAAATCATCCCTTCTCTGAAAAGTCCTACCGTTCTACCTTTGGCAGAAAATGATTTGGTTGCCATTCACTCCGTCATCCCCATAAAAAAATTCTGGAGCGTCATGGAACAGCTGAAAGAGGCTGGAGCCACCGGAATCGTTATTTTACCTATTGAGAATATGATTCTTTAATTATTTCGAGAGGCTGCGATGAAAACATATCAATATACTCAACTTACTGATTCGGATATTCAGAAACTCTGTCAGCGTCCGAGAATCGATTTTGCATCTATTTTCAAAACCGTTCAGCCGATTCTTGAACAGGTACAAAACGAAGGAGATAAAGCGATTATTGATCTTACGGAAAAGTTCGATGGGGTACGCTTATCGGAATCCACAACCAATGTAGATTCCAATACCACCGTTGCTCTCGATGATGAAATCAAGAACGCCTTCGATACAGCCTATCAGAATATCTATAATTTTCATATGGCCCAACGCCCTAATGAGCTGGTGGTCGAAACAATGCCCGGTGTGTTATGTCGACGTGAAGCGCGGCCGATTGAACGAGTTGGTTTATATGTACCTGGGGGTTCCGCCATTTTGCCTTCGACGGCATTAATGCTTGGTGTTCCGGCAAAAATAGCCGGATGTCGTGAAATTGTCCTGGCAACGCCACCCAAGAAAGATGGAACCATCGCACCCGAAATGCTCTATATCGCCAAATTGATTGGAGCGACCTGCATTGTGAAAGCCGGCGGAGCACAGGCTATTGCAGCTATGGCTTACGGAACGGAAAGTATTCCAAAAGTGGACAAAATCCTCGGACCAGGAAATCAATACGTCACGGCTGCTAAAATGATCCTCCAAAACAGTGAAGCAAATATCAGTATCGATATGCCGGCTGGTCCGTCAGAAGTATTAGTGATAGCTGATAAACAAGCCAATCCGGCTTTTGTCGCGTCTGATCTCTTGTCACAAGCGGAACACGGTCCCGATAGTCAGGTCGTCTTATTATCCATCAAAGGTTTCGACACGGAAGCTCTTGAACAGGAACTCGAACAGCAATTGAATGTCTTGCCAAGAGTTAAAATCGCAAAACAATCAATCGGTAAAAGTTACATTGTTAAGGTGGATACCGTAGAAGAAGCTATTCGCTTCTCGAATCTGTACGCACCGGAACACTTGATTATCAATGTGGAAAATGCCTCGGATTATTCGGATAACATTATGAATGCCGGTTCGGTATTTCTGGGCCCCTGGTCACCTGAGAGTGTTGGCGATTATGCTTCTGGTACAAATCACACACTCCCGACTTACGGATATGCGAAAATATTCAGTGGAGTGTCACTCGATACCTTCTTAAAATTCATCACATTTCAGGAATTGACCGATAGCGGTTTGGCTGAGATTTCTGGCACGGTAATGACTATGGCGGATGTCGAAAAATTACATGCCCATAAAAACGCGGTTCAAATTCGTATAAACGCCATAAAAAGGAACACTTAATCATTTTTTAACGCATATGGAAAAGCAGCAAAAAGTTGAAAAGCAATCTTTAAATCTGGAAAAGTTGGTGCGTCCGAATATTCTCGCGCTTTCTCCCTATCACTGTGCACGAGATGATTATGAAAGCGGATTGCTGTTAGACGCCAACGAAAACGCCTTTGGCCCTGCGGTAGAAAACAAGGATAAGCTCAACCGGTATCCATCACCCCGGCAGGAAAAATTACGTTCCCTGATTGCAGATTTTCGCTCCGTTGAAATGGAACAGGTCTTTGTTGGTGTAGGCAGCGATGAAGCCATCGACTTGCTAATCCGTATTTTCTGTAATCCCGGAAAAGATTCCATTCTGATCACACCGCCAACCTATGGAATGTATCAGGTAGCTGCAGATATTAATGATATTAAGGTGATCTCCGTACCTTTAACGGCATCTTTCCAACTTCAAACAGATCAGATTTTACAATCCTTAACCGATCAGACAAAGATTATTTTCCTCTGTTCTCCGAATAATCCAACTGGAAATAATCTGAATCGTAACGATATTAAAACGATTCTTACTCAATTCAATGGCATTGTGGTGGTCGATGAAGCTTACATTGATTTTAGTGAGATGGAGAGCCTGGCTTCTCAGATTGATACGTATCCCAATCTGGTGGTCTTACAAACATTATCCAAATCATTCGGATTGGCCGGAATCAGACTGGGACTTGCCATAACCTCAGAAGAGATTATTAATTTAATGATGAAAGTGAAGGCGCCGTATAATATCAATCAGCTTACTTCTGAGACTGCGATACAAGCTCTTCAAAATATTGGCAAGATGAAAAATACGGTGAAACAAATTATTGAAGAGCGAGAAAGAGTTCGTAAAGAACTTGAAAAAATTGACACCGTTCACATTATTCATCCTTCCGACACCAATTTTATTCTTTTTGAAATCGAACGAGCTCTGGAAGTCTATCAGGAATTAGCGGAATCAGGTGTGATTGTTCGCTACCGGGGTGGACAAATTCACTGCGACAATTGCATTCGGGTAACAATTGGCCGCCCTGAAGAAAATGACCGTTTTCTGTCACAACTCAAAAAAACCGTATCATGAATATCCTTCTCGATTCCCAAACACTGATACCTGAAAAACCGGATTTCGTTTTTCGAAGTCAATCGTTATACGGTTTAAAGCGATTATCTGAATTTGATAACGATTTGTATATAACCGAAATATCGTTTAATAATGAACAGCGTAACCTGTTAGAGGAAGAACACATCTCTTTAACCCCCTTCAATAGTCAACCCTGTGAGCTGCATATAAAACTGGAAAATGCGAAATTATCAGTTTACGATTCCAATGAACAGTCATTATTTACAGCGGATAACTGGGGTGCACTGGTTCAAAAAATCTTATTTCCAGATCGTAAAGCTACCGTCAAACGAAAAACAGGAGAAACCGATATTTCGGTGTCCTTAAACCTTGATGGCAGTGGTATCTCCAATATTGATACCGGCTTAGGATTTTTCGATCACATGCTCGATCAAATTGCCAAACATGGATTGATTGATCTGGATTTGAAATGTAAAGGGGATCTTAATGTTGATGAGCATCACACCATCGAAGATGTCGCCATCGCATTGGGTCGGGCCATCGACGAGGCGCTCGGCAATAAAACCGGGATTGAACGCTACGGATTTTATCTCCCTATGGATGAAACGGTGGCAAAAGTCGGACTGGACTTATCCGGTCGTCCGTATCTCGTATTCAAAGGATCGTTTAAACGAGAATATGTGGGAGATTTCCCAACGGAGATGTTAGAGCATTTTTTCTACTCTCTGGCGATGAATCTAAATGCCACGTTACGTATCGAGGTGGAAGGAGAAAACGAGCATCACAAAATAGAAGCGTGTTTCAAAGGCTTTGCCCGTTCTCTGCGACAATGCCTGCTCCGTTTTGAAAGAACCCGAAAGATCTTACCAAGCTCGAAAGGTATGCTCTAAGGCGTCTGTCGGAATTAAATAAATTTATTTCAAATTCGTCAGATTTGGGATCATTCAATAAAGTAATTATTTGTTATCAGTAAGCAATAAAAATCATTAATCTGTATTTTATGAAATACAATAAAACCACTTATGTATAGACGATTTTATTAGTGATTGTTATGGAACAATCCAATAAATTCAATACCTATGGCTGATACTTACTGAATATCGAGCAACATTTGACACATATGAATGTTTATGAAATAGAGTTTGTTAGATGTTTGAAACTTTTTATTAAATATCATTAGCAAGAGTTTAAAACTATCATAGAAGGCTATGCACAACCGTCTTTTTACCCAATATCTGCTTTATCCGGATTTTAAAATCCGTCAAGTCCTGATTTTGACCAGGAAACCAGGTTTTGTGAAGCCTTCTTTAAGAGTTAATGATGATTTGTAACGAATAACATGAACTCAACGAACAGGTTAAGCATTGATTGAAAAAGGAAAAAATCGCTTAATATTCGACTCAGTAATCATTGGAATTGTTGGTGCACTTGGTGCACAGTTAATTATTTTATCCCTCCACTATTCAAAAATCATTTTCTTACAATGGATTGCCGGTTATAAGGAACCGGGACTGCCGAGCGAAGGCGGTGTTATACATCAGGTTGTAGGCCCTCACGGATTATGGCTCATACCGGTTGTCACCACAATTGGTGGTTTAATCTCGGGATGGCTGGTTTATTATTTCGCTCCCGAAGCAGAAGGTCACGCCACAGACACGGCTATCCGCTCATTTCATGAATTTGGCGGAGCTATACGGGCACGAATGCCTTTTTTGAAAACACTCACGGCTGTCATCACCATTGGTTCTGGCGGTTCGGCCGGACGTGAAGGTCCGAGTGCTTTTTTCGCGGCTGGTATTGCATCAATCTATTCAAACATTATGGATCGATCGGTGGAAGAACGCAGGATGCTGGTTTTAGTTGGTATAAGTGCCGGTTTGTCCGCAATATTTCGATCACCTATCGGATCCGCTATTTTTGGTATTGAAATCTTATACAGCAGTATGGAATTTGAGACTGAGGCTCTAATCTACACCATGCTCGCTGCTATTGTAGCCTATACTTTGAATGGTGTTTTTGTTGGATGGGAATCCCTCTTTCAGGTTCCGACCAATCTGCAGGTTACGAGCATTGAGGATTATGCCTCTTATATCGTACTTGGTTTAGGTTGCGGACTTGTATCTACCATGTTTCCAACACTTTTTTATACCATTCGCGATCTTTTCAAAAAAATCCATATTCCCAACCATATAAAACCGGCACTCGGCGGATTGGGCGTTGGCGTAATAGCCATGTGGTTTCCACAGATCTTAAGTGGCGGTTATGGCTGGATTCAACAAGCTATTTATGGACAATTGAGCGTACCTTTGCTTATAGCTCTGATTTTCCTGAATATGCTGGCGCTTTCACTAACGATTTCATCCGGTGGTTCTGGCGGTTTGTTTGTTCCGACGTTATATGTTGGAGCCATGGTAGGTGCTTTATTCGCACATCTTTTCCATCAGTCATCAGCCGCTTTTGTAGTGGTTGGAATGGCCGCCCTATTCGCAGGTTCCGCTCGTGTACCTATTGCGGCGATTTTGATGGTTACTGAAATGACAGGTGGTTATCAAATGTTGGTTCCTGCCTCATTAGCCGTAATGGTCAGCTATCTCATTCAATCCAAATTGACCTCAAATTTGAAATACAAGAGTCTATATGAGGCACAGGTTCCCCATCGATCCGATTCACCAGCAAATCACGAAGAGCATTTGCGTATTGCATTGGATTTATTGGGCAACAAAGATATTAATATACCAACATATATCGGGCATCTTGATCTTCTCACGTTAATCAAATCAGGTATTCCTATTGATTTACCAGGTAATAAAAAATTCTTTATTACTAAAATTGATAAACAAAGCAGCTTAATCGGACACTCGGTCAATTCAAACCCACTTAGTGATGCTCATGACGAATTGGAGATTGTTTCGGTAATGCGCGATGGGGAGGTCATGTTTCCTAAACCTGATATCAAACTTAAGGAAGAGGATCAGCTCCTTCTGATTTCTTCGGAAGAACATTGGCAAGAGATTAAAGATCAGCTAATTCTTCCGGATGAATTTGAAGAACTGAATAAAGCTTAAAAATTATAACATAAAATAACGATACCAGTAAACCCAAATGATTGCCATAATAGATTATAAAGCAGGAAATCTGGCTTCTGTTTCCAACGCCTTCAGACGTTTGGAAACAGAGTTCGAAATCACGAATAATATCGAGAAACTTGAACAAGCTGACGGCGTGATTTTTCCCGGTGTAGGTCATGCTTATGCCGCGATGAATGCCCTGAAAGAGCATCATCTGGACCGGTGGCTGCAGAATACAAAGAAACCCCTGCTTGGCATTTGTTTGGGGTTACAACTGCTTTTTGAAGGATCTGATGAAGGAGATACACCGACTCTCGGAATCATTCCAGGCCGTTTGAAAAAGTTCGATGCGACCAAAGGTAAAGTTCCTCATATGGGATGGAATTCATTTTCATCACTTAAAGAGGGCCATCCCCTATTAGATGGCATCTCAAAAGATAATTTCTTCTATTACGTGCATAGCTACTATGCACCTGTAAATGAAGCTTGTATCGCCACCTGTGAATATATCAATCCATTTGCTGCCGTGGTAGCTTCTGATAATTTTTACGGTATTCAATTTCACCCTGAAAAATCAGGGGATACTGGAGAAATTATTCTTAAAAACTTCTTAGCTTTGGTACATAATAGTACTGTGAAAGTGTAAATAAAGACGATAGACGACTGACCACCGACGACAAATAGTCACATCGACAATAAACTTCAATAACACATCAATGGATGCCCGATCAAAGTCGGGCATGACGTCTTGAGGTGACGACGAGGACTTGAGCATAGACTTCGTTTATAACATTTTCATTGCCTCAAAATGACGTCATTCTGAATTTAATTCAGCATCCACCCAAAGCGGGGACATTATTTACAAACAGCACTCATTCACCCCAAACATGTTA
>DATFMK010000157.1:0-5562 GCA_035267005.1 Balneolales bacterium | reverse complement strand
CAATTTCGAACTCTCGTTGATGATACGGTTTTTCAGAATAAATAATGTTTAATTACTATCAGAGTATTTCTCTGTCGTCTGTGGTCGGTGGTCGGTGGTCATTGAATAATCTAATTTAACAGCTACTTTTATTAAGTTGATAGATTAAACCTCACGTTATCTTATGTATCCATTTTTAGATACTACAAGCTTAAGTACTGTATTTTATGGATAATATCAATCATAATTTTATTAGAATTGGCAGTATAGCTATAGAAACCTCCTATCGACCTGTTAAAAAGAACGCGGACAACAATATAAGAAGCCTATGCCAAACCGTTCTTTTGCCCAATATCTGCATTTTCGCGACTTCGAAATCCTCGAATCCCGAAAGCATTCGGGATGCTGCGGTTCCGAAGTCGCTCAGGCTTTGATATTGAACAAAATACCTGGTTTTGCAAAGCCTTCTATAAATATATGTTTTCGTGCCTTTACGAGAGAATCCTCCGGAAGTGTAAGGCGCGGCAATCCCCTGTCGTTCTTCTTTGCTTGTGACTTTTACATTGGAAGGAGATTGCTTCGTTTCGATCGCCCTGAAAATTAATTAGCGTTTACTAAAACTCACATTTTTTTTGATATTCAAAAAGCAGCTTATCTAGAAAAAATCCGGATTCTTAACTAAAAACCCGTTCTATCCCAAAAAGACTTTGATTAAAAGCGTTAGAATCGTTACCTACTTCACACTTCTCAACATAGTCTTTAAGCAATCTTAATTTATTGATGTATATATCTTTATGCCGATAAATACCTTTAAAAATTAGATTAAATTTCAACTTAATTAGGTATTTATAATGGTAACACAGTCCTCATATGATTAATTAATAGATAAGAACCAATTCCATAAGTTCATATTTTTACACGAACTTATATTAATTAAATAAGCTTCATTTAACTAACGTCAAAGGGGGAGTTACAACTCAATCCAAGACAAGGGATCAGTCTTTTCCAATTCACTATTCACAATAATATCTCATCTAATTTATGAGGTTTCATATGCTTAAAAAGTTACTAACCGCAACTTTATTGACTTTCCTTATGATACCTTTTGTCAATGTATATGGACAAGGAGTAAGCATTGTAGGAACGGTCAAAGATGGTTCAACCGGTGAGGCACTTCCAGGAGCTAATATTTTAGTTCAGGAATTAAAAAGAGGAGCTGCCACCGATGTGGACGGGAAGTACATCATATCCAACATATCACCTGGAACCTATACACTTATCGCATCTTTCGTGGGCTATAAAAAGAGTCAGGTTACCTTGACTGTAGGTAATGAAGACGTCACCCAGAATTTTGAACTTCAACCAGACCTCTTAGGACTGGAAGAAGTAACTGTAAGCGCACTTGGATTTCAGGAGGATCCGGATAAATCAGGCGGATCAGCATCGACAGTATCAGGGAGTAAAATTGAACAATCGGGTTCCAATGAATTAATAACAGGTCTTTCAGCAAAGACATCGGGTTTATATATCACACAATCCGGTGGGGACCCGGGATCGGGTGCATCTATTTTGATACGTGGTCAAAGTACGATCACTGGTGATAATCAGCCATTATTTGTTATTGATGGTATGCCTATAAGCAATGACCAATTTGCAACCGATATCAACGATCCCAATCAGCGACTCCAAAGTGTTCAACAACAGGTTCGTTCCAATGATATTAATCCCGATGACATTCAATCGGTAACCGTTCTGAAAGGTGCAGCAGCAGCAGCACTTTGGGGTTCAAGAGCCGCTAACGGAGTCGTTGTGATCACAACAAAACAAGGACGTGCCGTTTCCGGGAAAGCCGTAAACGTTACTTTTAAATCCTCAATTTATGCAGATGAAGTCAATAAGAGCGTTCCACTTCAAACAACATTTGGTCAGGGATCAGGTGGGCTATACAGTCAGTCCTCAACGCAATCCTGGGGTGACAAAATAGCCGATCGTCCCGGTGGAGCTGATGTCATGGACATCACAACACCGGGGAAATATGCTGAACTACCCGGTGGCGGAAGAATTGGTTCCATAGCCAACGGAACTGCCGCTCAACCATATGGTGGTAAAAATTCGCAAACGATCTACGATCATAGTAAAGATGTGTTTAATACCGGATTAAGATACGATAATTCATTAAGTATAAGTGGAGGATCGGAAGGATCCACATATTATGTGAATGTGTCGAATCTCACCCAAAACGGTATTATCAAAAAGAACAGTAATTACGACCGGACTACTTTGCGCGCGAATACCGATCAAAGACTTAGCCGGGATTTCAGAGTAACGGTAAATGCCAATTATATCAAAATGGTATCGGATCGTATACAACAAGGTAGTAACCTGAGTGGTATTTTCCTTGGCGGATTACGAACACCTCCTGATTTCAGTAATGATGTTTATCTGGTCAATTATGTCTCGCCGGATGGTACGATTATACCTAACCGTCAACGATCATATCGTAACCCTTATGGTCAAAATGCTTCACCCGGTTATGATAATCCTAATTTTACCATTAACCGGAATACAAACGGGACTGTCGTTAACCGACTTATCGGTAATACTTCGTTAATTTATGATCCCATTTCATGGTTAAACGTTACCTATCGTATTGGAGTAGACACTTATAGTGACCGACGTCACGAATATTTCTCACAATATTCAGGTCAGTATA
Organism: Balneolales bacterium; assembly: GCA_035267005.1. Lineage (GTDB taxonomy): Bacteria > Bacteroidota > Rhodothermia > Balneolales > DATFMH01 > DATFMH01. The sequence continues at coordinate 2,870 of DATFMK010000157.1, read as the reverse complement.
ACAATGGATCATTGCGTAAACAAACGTATGATGAGTTCCAGTTAAATTCAGACTTAATCCTTAGAGCTTCTCGTCAGTTAACCGATGATTTTGCAGGATCCATTACATTAGGAGCCAATATTAACCATCGTGAATTGAACAACGTCGGTGCATTTGTAACAAACTTCATATTACCTGATGCTCCGCCGAATCTTGCAAACTCACCAGCTGCAAACCGGACACCTTTTAATTACAAACAAATTATCCGTACAGCTGCTGTCTATTCAGAAATTAAATTTGATGCTTATAATATGCTGTTCCTTACCTTGAGTGGACGTGGTGAAACCGCATCTACATTTGGGCCGGATGCAAGCAGTACCTTTGTGTACCCATCCGCATCATTAGCATGGCAGTTTACCGAACTTGAACCGTTAAAAAATAATGACATATTGAGCTTCGGTAAATTAAGAGCATCATATGGACAAGTTGGTCGTCAGCCCGGTCCCTATTTAACTAATACGATCTATACGAATGCCGCCACGACTTTTCAGGATGGCTGGGGATCTGGTCTTAATCCGGCAAACTACAAAGGTGGTTATATCGAAAGTAACGTTTTAGGTAATAACGAATTAAAACCGGAACGTAAATACGAATATGAATTCGGAACTGATTTACGGTTCTATAATGATCGTTTTGGATTAAGTGCTACGTATTATTACAATAAGACGATTGATGCTATTTTTGGTATTACAACTGCCTCGGCAACCGGTTTTGCTTCAAAGACCGGTAATGTCGGATCCATCCGTAATAAGGGGATTGAGTTAGGTTTAAATGCCGAATGGCTGCGATTAGGTGATTTCATCTGGACTTCGAATGTCAACTGGTCCAGAAACCTGAATAAAGTTACCAGTTTAGCTGGTACAACTGATATCTTCCTGAATGGTTTCGCCTCAACATCCTCTCGTGCTGTTCAAGGTTACCCCCTTGGTGTATTGTGGGGGACTCCATTCTTACGGGATGCATCCGGAAATTTGATTCTCAATTCCAATGGTTTTCCCCAATCGGGAACACAAAATACCGTTATTGGTAACCCGAATCCTGATTGGAGAATGGGGATTGGTAATACTTTCCGCTACAAAGGACTATCATTAAACGTCCTTGTAGATATTAAACAAGGAGGTAAAGTTTGGAATGGAACCCTTGGTGCGTTATATACTTATGGAACACATAAAGATACAGGTGTGGAAACTACTGCTCCTCAAGATTTGAAAAATTATGCCGGTGAGACAATCCCAGCAGGTACAACATTCAGAGGCCGCGTCGAAGATTTTGGCGGCGGACCTGTTGCATTGGATCAATCATGGTATACCGATCTTGGTGGTGGTTTTGGTCCGGTATCTGAACAATTTATTGAAGATGGTGGATATGTTCGCGTACGCGAAGCCTCATTGACCTATAACTGGAATTCTGAGGCATTTCGCAAATATACGGGACTGTCATCCATCGATTTTACCTTAACCGGCCGCAATCTTTTCTTGTGGACCAAATATAAAGGTATCGATCCGGAGACCAACTTGACAGGTGCCACAAACGGTATGGGTTTGGATTATTTCAACAACCCCAATACCCGAACCTTCATCTTTACTCTCAGAGTAAATTATTAAACCAAAGCCATTTATAGGAAGAGTATTATGAATAAATTAAGTAACCTTTTATTGATCTTCTTATTTGCTTTTACCCTTGTTTATTCGGGATGTAAAGAATTTACCAAAGGGTATAGTGAAGATCCTAACAATCCTAAAGACGCACCGGGACAGTTGATCATGCCGGCCGCACAGGTCGCACAGATCCTATTCCTGGAAGGCGAAACAGCCCGGCTTGCTGGAATTTGGGCCGGACAATTTACCGGTTCAGACCGGCAATATGCCAGTTATCAGAGTTATAATGTTACCGCTCAGGATTTTGACAACATGTGGTTTAATGTATATCCAAGTGTTATCAAACAAGCTCGAATTATTGAAGGTAAAGCCGATTCGCTTCAAAATCAGAAGCTGCTTGGTTTAGCTCAGATTATGGAAGCACATACAATGGGTGCCATTACTTCACTTTGGGGTGATGTCCCATATACGGAGGCTGCCGATGTTCAACAATTCCCGAATCCTACATATGATAATCAGGTAGACATTTATAATGCATTGCAACAAAAATTGACCACCGCCATGAGTAATCTGAATGGCAGCGGCTCACTCAACAGTAATGATGATATTTTTTATAATAGTGATATCAACAAATGGATAAAAGCAGCTCATACATTGAAAGCTCGCTTTTACCTTCATATGAAGGATTATCAGAATGCATTGAATGAAGCTATGCAAGGCATCGATTCACCGGATGGTTCTTTAATTGCACAGCATGGAACCAGTTATCTGGGAAGTTTCAACATCTATTATTCTTTCCTGGTTTATGACCGGCCAAGTTATATGTCGGCAACTAATTCCAGGTTAGTAAATATGATGAAAGCCAATAATTTCCAGCGTAATTCCAAAACGAATGAAGAAGGTCGATTTAACTATTATTTTATAGATGGAGCGAACATCTATAATACGGGTACGGAATTAAACTTCTTCTCTAATTTTGATTGGGGAACCGGTGATGGTAACGATGGAAAATTCGGGACAGAAACACCGTTCCGCTTATTAACACATGAGGAAAATCTTCTGATTATGGCTGAATCACAAGCACGACTTGGACAAACGAGTCAGGCTTTAGCTTCTTTAAATCAGGAACGAGCCTACATGAGAAGTGGAGGTTTTGCCAGTCCAAAGTCAAAGAACTATGCCGATCCGAATCAATACGCGGTTCAGTATGATGATTATGCCGCATCCGATTTC
>DATFMK010000156.1:0-6199 GCA_035267005.1 Balneolales bacterium | reverse complement strand
AACGTTAGAAAATTAACGTATAAACGAATATTAAGATGGGAGTTCCGAATAAGCCTCAAAACTCCCATCTCAGCACTTATCATCTCAAATCTCAAATATCTCCCTTCCCGTCTTTATCTTTCTTATCTTTGGATCGATCTCTTCTTGGCTGAGATTTAGATTTTCCGTCTTTTTTGGTCGGGGTCGGTTTTACCGTTCTTCTACGATCTTGTTTCGTTCCTTTTTGTTTGGTCTGCTCGTCACGACGGCGTTGAGGTTGTTGGGTTTTCCCATCCTTTTTCTGCGGCTCTGCCTTACGGCGGTCTTGTGGCTGAGTGGTTTTATCCTGTGGCTGCGGGCGTGGTTTGGGTCGCTCGGAAGGTCGTTGTAAGTCTTTCCGGTTTGTAACTTTAGGAGGAGCAGGACGACGTCCTCGATCATCTTTTTTCCTTACTTCAGGACGATAAATTTGAAGCCGGTCACCACGTATATTATATCCGGGCTGATTTCGGTTTTCCACCTTAATTTCATTGATTCGTCGATTTGTAAATCGTTGTACATCCGCACGTTTCGGTCCGGTTACATACCGTGCACGACGTCTTTCATCAGTATAGGTATTATTGATAACGGTGGAATTTCGAATAAATAGATCATTATCATACCGACGGATTCTGTATTGAACGACATTTGGTCGATCGATATATCTTTTCCTGACAAATACCCAATGTCGGTGACGACGGTAGTAATTGACTCCAAAACTGATGCCTATTGTTATACCGGGTCCCATCGGTGCCCAACCATAGTATCCGCCGGAACTCACCCATACGACCCAAGCCGGACCCCAAACGGTATCGGGAATCCAGAACCAGCCGTAAACGTCATCATAAAACCATCGGCCATAGTGAAACGTAATCCATCCCCAGGGGTATTCCGAAATCCACGTCCAGCCGAAGTTGGTAAAAATCCAGTGACCTCGCGTAAGATAAGGTCCGAATTCCGGTCCGACATCCGGATACCAGACATAACCATAATCCGGAGTGTCCACCCATCGGCCATAAGCATTTAATTGATCATAAAAAAACTGTATGCTTACGTAAGTGCGTTGTGCATAGACCTGTTTCGGAATATTTGAAAAGGCTACAATCAGCAGGAGTAAAAAAGCGAGATATTTAATTTTTGTTTTCATAGGAAGTATGATATTTCTCTTTGATGGAATAGCTTGTAAAAAGGTCTCTCGAAATGTGCAATTTAAGAGGAAATGTTATAAGAAGGCTTTGCAAAACCAGGAATTTTGTTCAATATCAAAGCCTGAGCGACTTCGGAACCGCAGCGTCCCGAATGATTTCGGGATTCGAGGATTTTGAAGTCGCGAAAATGCAGAGATTGAGCAAAAGAACAGTTTTGCATAGGCTGCTATAATTAAAATGAATACTAAATTGATATTTTTAATGATCTATAATGTTTGTTATCGACGATCACGACTTTTTAAAAACATCCTCTATATTTAAAATATCGAAATTGTATAACGATAATTATATTATACTTTTATAATATAATTTGCAGATTTGAAGAAAAGCTTGTTTCAAAATTCTTTACAGATCACTAATTAACGTGAGTTCGATATAATGCTTTATGTTAAATAGTAGCTTTTCTCATTATTCACACTTCTAAGATCCCTCAACCAAAAGCGGGTTCGAGATGATGCCTATTCTTAGGCTTATAAAAGTATAACAACATCTATAAGCGTCCTTTCGAATGGAGAGAGAAATCTTATGAGTAAATTATTCATTTCAAAACTTGGTTTTCTGAAGATCCATATCTCTAACTTACTTTTATTATTATATTTACCCTGATAAGTAGACCTTTGGAATCCAATAATTGAATTATTTATAGATTGATACTATTTAAAATACCATTCTCCGTGTCTACTCATCTCAAAAAAAACTTAAGACGGTGATGTGGCATAAACAAAATTATGTTATCATATGAGCCATTGTAACATCTTGTATTGTTCTGTAAATAAATTGGCTATTTAATTGATTTAGGACGAAAATTGTATCATCCTTTAAAATGTTATTGCTATATATAAACGGATATTAGAAGGCTTTGCAAAACCAGGAATTTTGTTCAATATCAAAGCCTGAGCGACTTCGGAACCGCAGCATATTAGTCATATGTGAGGATTTCGAAGTCGCGAAAATGCAGAGATTGAGCAAAAGAACGGTTTTGCATGGGCTTCTATTATTAGATTGAATATCATATTTGATATTTCAAATAGCTAAAAATATTTATTTAGAAAGTTTTGAAAGATGAGAATTATTGATCCGTTTCGGTGATGCATTTTTTGAACCAAAATATAGTTTGGTCTCTCATTTTACTTAAATCTTCATCAAATAATTTGCTTAATTATGTATAAACAAAAAGATAAGGATCCTTCCTGGTATGTTCGTATCAGCGTATTTGATCCGGTTATTAAATGGCTCATTATTGCATTGTTACCCATGCTCGTTCTTTCATGTTCCAAAAATGAAAGCGGTTCCACTATTGTGTCTGGAAATGCAAGATTTGAATTCCTGACTCCATCGTTGGTCAGAATGGAATATTCTCCATCGGGACAATTTGTCGATGCTCAAACCGCTGTCATCAAAAAAAGGAACTGGGCTCCGGTAAAAGTGGAGTCTAACAGGAAGAGTGGCTGGCTGACAGCGAAAACATCAAAAATGACACTTCGGTATCGTTTGCATTCCGGTTCATTTAAATCGGGTAATCTGAAAGTTATCTGGAATGATACAACCGGATCTCATACCTGGCAGCCTGGAGATAAGGATAGTTTGAATTTGGGCGGTATTACCTATTCTTTGGATGAGGCCCGCAAAGGCCATCTCCCTAAACCACAACCGGGCCTTTTGAGCAGAAGTGGATATGCTTTAATAAATGATAGCCAAACACCGGTTTGGAATGAGCAAAAACAGTGGATCCAACCCAGAAAACAGAAAAATAATCAGGACTGGTATCTGTTTACATATGGTCGCGATTATCAAAAGGTGATGAATGAATATGCGGAACTGTCCGGACCTATCCCTATGATTCCGCGATATACACTGGGTCCATGGATTACGGATATGAATTTTGAATATTTTCCGAATTCCTATCAATCTAAACAACCGAATTTTAAGCAGTATAATGAGCAGCATCTCAAAAATGAGATCCTGAAATTTCGCAAAAATAACATCCCGCTTGATATTTTAGTTATGGATTTTGGCTGGCACAATTATGGCTGGCAGGGGGGATACGATTGGAGTCCGTTAATACCGAAACCGGCTAAATTCCTGACATGGCTCCATAATCACGGTATTAAAGTATCGCTGAATGATCACCCGGGATATGCCAATACCACGGAGAGTATATTATCCTACAAAGACAGTAAAACCCCTGAAGTGCTGAAAGATCTCGGCAAGTCCATGCCACCTAAACCGAGTTTTGATAAAAATATCGCAAAGGACTGGAAATTTGCAACGGATTCGCATGACCGGGGTGTTAAAAATCATTGGTATTTATCAAATCATAATGATCGTCACTGGAAAAAGATTAAAATTGGTACGACCTGGGGAAATCAGGGATATAACAATTATAAAGGTGTTGCCTGGTATCGGAAGACAGTGACCATGCCTAAAAATCTACCGGATTCTTTATATCTCTATTTGGGTAAAGTGAATAACTCGTTCCAGGTTTATGTCAATGGTCAGGAAACGAAACATAGTAAATCGCACTGGTTTCGTCCGTTAACCTATACCAATATCGGACCGTATGTTAAAGCGGGACAAAAGAATGTGATTGCTATACGTGTCGTAGATAAACAGGGTAATGGAGGCATAACCCGCGAGCCGGTTGCTATTAAAGATGTGAAACCGCCGAAGCGAATCCATTTCAATCTCTCAAATAAAAAGCAGGCGAATGTTTTTATGAACGATCTGCACAACCCACTGATGAAAGAGGGGGTTAATTTCTGGTGGATCGATGGCGGAAGCGGAGCTGTAAATATGCCCGGTTTGGATAAACAATTGTGGACCAACAGAGTTTATTACGATTATACTCAAAAACTAACGCATAAAAGAGCTTTTATTTTCAGCAGATATGGGGGATGGGGAAATCAGCGTTATCCTGCCTTTTTTACGGGCGATACTTATTCCCAATGGCCGGTTCTGGCGTACGAAGTTTCCTATACCAAACGTGGTGGGAATGTCCTGATGCCATACATTACGCATGATATCGGTGGATTCCACGGAGCAAAAATCAATTTTGATTTATATGCGCGATGGGTCGAATTTGGCACGTTTAGTCCGATTTTACGGATGCACAGTGCTCATGAAAATCCCTATCAGGGTAACTTAAGAATGCCATGGACTTATGGTAAAAAGGGCATGTCGTTGATTAAAAAATACTTCACGCTTCGTACTCAGATGATTCCTTATATCTATACGTACACCCGGTTAGCTTATACACATTCGATGCCGCTCCTACGTCCGTTGTATCTGCAATATCCGGATTTAAAAGAAGCGTATAATCATCCACATGAATATTTCTTTGGTAAAGAAATGCTGGTTGCCCCGATTGTGAGTCCGTCTGGCGAGCGTTCCATTTACCTGCCGCCCGGAAAATGGATCAACTTTTTTACCGGGAAAGAATACAAAGGCGATCAGACGTTTAAGGCAAAATATGCGGTTAATGAAATACCGGTTTTTGTCAGGGAAGGTTCGATCATACCGGAACAGCCGGATATGGCTTATTCCAACGCCAAACCGTTAAATGATGTGATCCTTAATATTTACGGAACCGGCAAAGGCCAATTTAATTTATATGAGGATGATGGTGTATCGCTCAAGTATAAAAATGGTAAATACGCATGGACCAGAATGAATTATTTTACCAATAGCGATGGATCGCATCATATCGTGATTGGACCGACCAAGGGTTCTTTTGACGGACAGGTGCAGCAGCGTTCTTATCAATTGCATATTCATAATATTAAGAAACCGCAGTCTGTTTCTGTAAACGGACAAAATTTCAAAAAATGGACATGGAATGCCAAGCAATCTATGGTGATCATTCATTTGCCAAAACAAAGCATTCGAAATAAATTTACCGTTGATATGAAGTAATTGGAGTTTAAATCTGGTAATAAACTTAAACCTCCAAGGTTTTTAAAACCTTGGAGGTTTTTTTAGAGATTAGCCCCGTTTTATCTCGTTCCCAAAGTCCCCTTTGGGAATGCCCGGCGGGAAGCTCTGCTTCCATACCATATCATAACAGTGAATTAGAAATCCATTAGAATGTACTGGATGGCTCTTTGTCTAAGTTGAAACAGAGTTTCACATATTACATTCCCAACGAGGACGTTGGGAACGAGAAAAAGCACAAAATCCCCAATTCATTACTCTCCGATTCTGTACCTGACGGCACAGCGGTATGTGAGCGATATTCTTTTTCTACCCAGATGTACCCCCTACGGGATATAAAAAAGTCAGAATCAGCATTTTCGGGATTGAGGAATTGGCAGGTTTTTTTTATTTCGGTTTGAAAGATAGAACGTGGATGACGCAGAAGATCTCGGATTTTTTTAACCACAGAGAGCACAGGGTGTATACACAGGGAGGCAAATAATCAAGTGTACTCGGTGTCATCGCGAGCCCCTGATCAAGAGGAAAAGCCGTATCTCAATAAGAGATGATATAATGAGATAACGTTAGATATAGTAAGGCGCGGCGATCTCCTGCCGTTGTAAATGCCATAAGCCAAAAACAACAGCAAGCGATGGTTGGGTTATAATTTAAAAGGCTACTAACCATCCCTCCATCGACGTCATTCCGGGCCCCGACCCGGAATCTCGCTATTAAAGGCACTAAGCGTTATTGGGTCTATATTTTATCCTCGTTCCCAGAGTCTCTTTTGCAATGCTCGAGAGTAAGCTCTCCTATCATACCATAGAAACAATGAATTAGAAATTCTTGCGGAGGTAGTGGATAGCTCTCATTCTAAGTTGAAACGGAGTTTCACATATTACATTCCCAACGAGGACGTTGGGTACGAGAAAAAGCACAAAATCCCCAATTCATTACTCTCCGATTCTGTACCTGACGGCACAGCGGTATGTGAGCGATATTCTTTTTCTACCCAGATGTACCCCCTACGGGATATAAAAAAGTCAGAATCAGCATTTTCG
>DATFMK010000155.1:0-2302 GCA_035267005.1 Balneolales bacterium | reverse complement strand
CGGATGTTGTTATCCACTGTGCGGGTATTGCACATCAAAAAATTGGATCCACAGACTTGTCGACCTATATGCACGTCAATAGTGAAGCGACAGAAAATCTTGCTAAAACCGCAGCTGAAAATAATCCCGATATGTGTTTCATTTTTCTGTCTTCCATATCCGTATATGGCGAAGGCAGGCAGGGTGGGCGAAATAGGCAGATTGAACAATCACAGAAAAATCATAATTCGGTCGGTGAAGACAGCGAGTGTCTTCCTTCGAGCGATTATGCTTTTAGCAAGCTGGATGCGGAAAGACGGTTATTCGCTTTAAACGATCAGGGCAAAATTCAGAATTTGAAAATATTGCGCCTGGCACCTGTATATGATCGCGAATGGAGTTTCAACCTTGACCGGCGGGTAACAGCTCCTTTTAACATCGCCTATATCAAATATGGCTCGGGCAGACAAGAAATGTCTGCCTTGGCCAGGCCAAATTTGGTTGATTTTATTGAATACCTGATCTCGGGGTTAAAGCGCAACCAACGGATTGATATCTTTAATGTTTGTGATGAAAAGACGTATAATTTTAACCAAATAATACGGACACTGAAAGATTCCGGCGACCGTCATGATCGGCCGGTTATTTCGATACCGTTGCCTGTTGTCTGGTGGACAACACGCGTGGCGGGAATCCTTTTCCCCCAAAAAAGGAGGTGGCTTTATGGTTGTTATGATAAATTATCTTCAAATCTGATCTTCGATAATGAAAAAATGCTTAATACCGGTTTTCAACCCGTATATTCTCTGCAAACAATTTTTAGCCCGACCGAAAAGAAAAAGCGTTGACCACAGACCTATGTTGATATCGCTATCGTTGCCGATCCATTTTAAATAGAAAAATGTACTCAACTAAATTTATATGTTTTTTTATGTCCTGGCTGCTTGGCAGTGGTGGGGCTTGGGTTATTACCAACTGTGGACGAAAGCTTAGACTACTGGACGATCCAAATGATCGAAGTTCGCATCGTGTAGCAACCCCTAAAGGCGGGGGAATCGGTATTCTGATAACTTTTATTTTTATCTCGTTACTGTTTTCTATCCCAAAATACTTTTGGATTTCGTCGGCGTTTCTTGCTATAATCAGTTTTTGGGGAGATCGACAGGAAATTTCACCGAATTTTCGTTTGTCCGCCCAGTTCATTGCTGCGCTGATTCTTCTTGTTCCCATTGCCACTTCTATTCCATTTTCTCATAATAACGCGTCAAATCCCCCTTACGTAATCAAGGAATCTTCAATTTTTATCTGTTTTATATTGTCCGTTTTCATCGTTGGGACCGCCAATTTTTATAATTTTATGGATGGAATAGATGGTATCGCCGGGATTACAGGTGTGGTTGGTTTCGGGTTGCTTGCTTTTTACGCATATTATTCCGGGACAAACCCTGATTTTGTAATTTTGGCAGTCTGTATGTCATTGGCCTGTCTGGGGTTTCTCCCATTTAATATTCCGACGGCCAAGGTTTTTATGGGAGATGTGGGGAGCATTTTATTGGGTTTTGTATTTGCGGGAACGGTTGTATATCTTTCAAAAAGCCTTCTGGATTTTTTTTGTGCCGCTTCTTTTCTTTTCCCTTTTTACGCGGACGAGATTACGACCCTTGTGGTGAGGGTAAAGGATGGGGATCGATTGACCAGACCCCATAGAAGACATCTTTACCAACTTTTGGCCAATGAATATGGAATCGAACATTGGCGAGTTTCCCTGGGGTATGGTTTGTCCCAATTGATCATCGGCGTTAGCATCCTTTTAATAAAAAATTTTGGTATCTTGGCGGTAATATCTGCACTTTTATTTTATTTTTGCTGTTTTATAGGCATGTCTTGTGCATTTCGCAAGAAACTATTACTATAAATATAAATTGTTACGAATAGATGAATGGTTCGGATTTATAACATATCGAAAAGAATCTATTAATGAATTTTAAGCTACTTTATAAAAACTTTTTTATCGTCTTAGGGATAGATCTTCTTCTTTTGACAAGCTCCTTGTTTCTGTCCTACCTGATCCGCTTTGATTTCCATATCACACAGCCATACTCGGTTCTGCTTTATCAAATCCTGCCATTTGTGCTGATTGTTAAAATTGTCTGTTTTTATTTTTTTGATCTCTACCGGGGAATGTGGCGCTATACCAGTATTGCCGATTTATTAAATATAATTAAAGCTTCTTTTGTAAGCACACTGGGTATTGTTTGTTTAATTCTTTTCAGTCATACCAGATTTATAGGTTTTCCACGTTCCGTATTTATTATGGACTGGT
>DATFMK010000154.1:0-4110 GCA_035267005.1 Balneolales bacterium | reverse complement strand
ATAATGAAGCCCAAACCAGAAAAGCTCTTGACGATTGGTACAATGCCGAAGAAAAGAACTATAAACAATTTGCCGCCAAATATCCCATGAATGGGGAACTAAAGCTTCAGAAGGGGAAGCTAAAAATGATGGATAATTGGTGTAAAGACGTAGGCATAACGCATACGCCAACTTTTTTTATAAACGGCTATCAATTGCCGAATACGTACGATATTACTGATTTAAAAGATATTACTTCACCTTAGAGTGTAGTTATTATGCATGGCCATTTTTTCCAATGGTCTGTACTGACCATTCACATGAAATATTAACATAAAATGAGGTTAAAATGAAAAAGCTAAATTTTGCGGAAATGGGTAAAACCTTGTCGCGTTCTGAAATGAAACAGATTATGGCCGGGAGCGGTTGTACTAGTACCTACAAGTGTTGCCCTGATGCAGGAACTGCCGGATGTTCTAATTGTGCAGCTTCTACCAATTGCCCGAGTGGTTATTATACGGTAGATTGCTTTCTATGTACTTAATTAATCAGCTATTAGGGAGAGGGAATAAGGATTATATTTATGTATTCCTTCTCCCTAATCTGGAATAATTTTATGGATTAATCGGGCTCAATAGAGATAATATTGATTTATTCTTTAGTTATCTTTTCCGTATACCATTTATCGGTATGTGATAATAACTAATTTAGATAAACTGAGACCATCTCACTTCACTAACAAGCCATATATAAATTGGTTCGGACTTAATCAATTCTATTATTGGGCACAATATTAGTTTCATTCAATCCCTATAGTATCAATTTTATCCAGCTTAAACTGAACTATCAATGGTTTGCTTTATGAGTAAAAGAATAAATTTAAATTCCGGCAAATTAATTCCTCAAAAAATCCAATTAGGATACAAACAAAACAAAATGTCACGGTTACAAAAGGTTCTTTTATTTTTTGTTCTTTTATTTTTCCTTTATGCCTGTCGTGCAGGAAAAAATGCTCAAAATACTGTTTACCATTTATCACAATTAAGATTAAAAAAAAATCTTTCCGTACCAATAGATTCTCTGCATACCATTGTCAGCCAACAATTACGTGGTATGGTAGTTGATAAAAAAGGTAATATCTATTTAAAGGATGTTGCTAAATATAAAATTGATATCTTAAATTCAAGAGCTCAATATTTAGGATCAATGGGCAGAAAAGGTCATGGTCCCGGAGAATTTGATTTTATTATGGGTAATATGTCAATTCTAGGAGATACACTATTTATACTGCAATACCCTAGCCGCTTATCGATGTTCTCCATACCCAGTGGTCATCTTATACAGACTGATAATATTTCAAGGGCAAAAATAAATGGACACCCAATTGGATTTCCTGAAAAACTTACCCCTCTTACCAACGGTAATTATGAAATCATTTCAACACTTAACACATCCTTCAAGAGCCCACTTATATTATCCATTTATAATCATAACTTGAAGCCAAAAGATATATTAGTACATTCTTATCCACCAACTAACACTTTCATTTATCGAAATCCTGGAAATAATCACGCATTTGGATTTTCATCAAGTATTCTTTTTGCCCCACATACAGAAATAGCCTTTGGGTCACATGGCTTTATTTATGAAGCACATTCAGATAGTACTCACATTTATGTATATAACTCAACAGGAAATAAAATCCGTGATATTTCTTTTAAATACAATCCTATCGTTTTGACTCAAAGTGATATGGATAGTTTGGCAAATTTGCTACCAAATAATAAATGGAAAAACATGTTCCGTAAAGCAATAAAACGGAATAATATAAAAATACCAGGAAACTGGATGATCATGCGAAAACTCCTGGTGGACAATAAAAAAAGGTGTTGGATTGAATTAGTAACGCCAGGGAAATCGACACATACTTGGTGGATATTCAATAAAAATGGTCATCCCCAATGGAAATTCAAACTTAACCGCTATGTACACTTATATACTATCCGTAATGGAGAGGTATATGGAATATGGAAAAAGCGTGGACATTATTCTCGTATTATGCGATATAAAATCGAAGGTATGAATTAAAAGGAGACTCTTTTTTAAACAATAATTCTAAAATCCAATCAATACTAATACACTAAAAATGAGGTTAAAATGAAAAAGCTAAATTTTGCGGAAATGGGTAAAACCTTGTCGCGTTCCGAAATGAAACAGATTATGGCCGGTAGTGGAAGTAATACTTGTACATCAGGCTGTTGTAACTGCCATGGGGGAATCTCATGTGGACCGGCTTTAGCAGGTCAATATGGACAGACAGAATGTTATAACAATGGATATCCTAATTATGGATGTTCTTATGGAGGATCCCCTTGTACGGGTTGATGTGGTTGGTTAATATTGATATTTGTTAAGCACAAAAAATTATAGTTACATCACTATAAATTTGGACATCCTGAAAAAATCGTAAAAATTTCTAATATTTTAATTTATTAAGGCATATAACCAGTGGGTGTTTAATATTGGAAGCCTATGCAAAACCTTCTATTGGTTATATGGTTTCATAACTGGTCATCAAATCAATACAAGCAAATCTTTATTTGTTGATTGTAATCAATTTAATCATTCAATAAATGAAAATACTTTATATAATATTATCGACCCTGTGTATAGGTTTGTTATTCGCATGTACCTCCTATAACTCCAATAACATACCACCTAAGATTCGTAAAATCAAACATTTGACCAATATGCCATCAAACCCCAGACCTGAATTTAAAATAACCTTAAAAGCGGATGCAACTTATGGTGATTCCTCCGGATTCTACCTTAACTCTTTTTTTAAAGGTGTTGCCGTTGACCAAGATAAAAGAGTTTATATTATAAATTTCCCGTCAAAATCTATAAATGTATATAAACCAGATGGTTCTTATCTACAAAATATTAGTCGCAATGGCCGGGGTCCGGGTGAGTTTCAATGGCCTTTAGCCATCAGAATAAAGAATAACCGGTTATATCTGCTTGGTTATGATCAGCAAAAGATTTGTGTATACAATCTTAAAACGATGAAGGATATACGGGATGATTATATTTCCCTGAACAGAATATCAGGTCCAAAACCAGCTTGGTTGAAAAGGGCTTTTAATCATCATTGGTATTATAAAGCGACCAATTTTTATGTCCTGCCTGGTAACAACTACCTTATATTTTTTAGTGATAACGATGTTGGATCTTCTAAAAATTTGCCCGGCAGAACTTATGTAATATCCATATTCAACCCAAAAAAAGGAAAATATATTCAGCAAAAAGTGCTAAGTTTTCGATGGACAGGTGGCACACTTGTTGGGAATCACGAGATCATGAGTTATGTACCTTATAAAAGAAGATCTGAATTTGCTTATTACAAAGGGCAATTAGTCTATGGTTGGACCAATAATTTCCTTTTTAAATTTTATAATGATAATGGTCAATATGAAAAGGCCCTTTATTATCCTTACAAAAAAGCAAAATTGATCAAAAAGGATGTGTTTGCTTATTACCACAATCTAAATAAGCAAATGAAAGAAGCTATTAGCAGTGATACCCTTCCGAAAACCTGGCCGGTATTCAATAAAATGGTCATGAGTGATAAAGGCCGACTATGGATTTCCACGAACGTGATAAACAGAAAAGTGCATAAGTGGTGGGTACTTAATCAAAATGGTAAGCTGTTGGCTACATTCACCTGGCCGGTCAATAGGATTATTCAAGTTGTAAAAGATGGGTTTGTCTATGCTCTTGTAATTGACTACCCAAATCACATAGACAAAATCGTGAGGTATCAAATTAATATGAAATAATCCTAAACTTTTGTAGGATTTTTATCGCCATTACTTTAAAGAAATTTAAAAAAAATAAAAAAAGTAAACATCCATTTAATAATCCATAAAAAAATTAATCCGCTTTCCCCACTACAAACAATTCGACACCATGGATTGCGGCCCGACCTGCCTACGGATGGTGGCTAAGTATTATGGGAAGAGCTACAGCCTGTAAAACCTGCGTATGAAAAGGGGATCACCCGGGAAGGGGGGCCCTGCTGGGCATCAGTGAGGCGGCCGAGACGATCGGGTTTCACACGGTGGCGGTCAA
>DATFMK010000153.1:0-4193 GCA_035267005.1 Balneolales bacterium | reverse complement strand
TAAATATCATAATATTTAAGTTCCTATTGGGAATCAGAGTTTTTTTCATTTAATTCTAATTAGTTGGAAATATTTTGATTTAAGGGTGTAAGGATTGATTGTGTTTATGATCTCATTATCATGGGGCGTAACAATCAACATCAATATCATTCTTTTTCTTTTGCGGGATATCCGGCTATTCGTCTGGTTTTACTATTTGCCGCCGGAATTATTATTGGAGTGTACTTTCGGGGATCGCTATATCTCGCAATAACACTGTTTAGCGTTGAATTGCTTATCTATCTATTTGCTCATAAAGCATTTCGTAAGAATTACAACCTGATTGGACACCGGCTCTCTGTTTTTCTGTATCTGCTGATTATCGTTACCACAGGATTTATATCCGTACAGCTCTCCGGCAAGAAGGATGAATCGAATCTAACAGAACAAACGCTGCAATTATCCACGAAAGATACGCTCTCATTTCAGGGTCATGTAGTAGAGGCCAAAAACAAAGGGTATTACCATCAATATGTCGTGCACATCGACAACTTTAAAACGGGATTAATACACAAACAGTCAGCCGATTTCAAAATTTTGGTCAGGGCAAAATGGACATTGATGCGAATATTGCCAAAACCCGGAGATCAAATGTCATTTAGAGGTGTTATGACGCCACTTCCTGAGGTGCGTAACCCTCATCAATTCAATTATAAACAATATCTTGCTAAGAAAGATATCCATCTGGAATGTAATCTGATTGAACTTGATTGGGTGACTCCGGTCAGAAACTATTTCAGCTGGTTTTGGTGGAGAAATCAAATTAATGCCATTATTAAACGAAATTTCAATTCAAAAAATATCCCGATTGCAATGGCTTTGTTACTGGGTAATAAGAGCGCCTTATCTACTCAAACCAAAAATAACTTTAATCGTGCCGGGATATCACACCTTTTAGCAGTATCAGGTTTACACGTTGGATTTATTATAATGCCGATTTGGTTCCTGATTCCCTGGTTCTGGTATCACAAAAAATGGAAGTCATTGGCCGTCATCCTCATCGTTCTGCTTTTATTTCTTTACGCGGGTATCACCGGTTTCAGGCTTTCTGTAATCAGAGCAAGCATAATGGCTTTTTTCTTCCTTTCGGCACGATTATATCAGCGACGAAGCAATTCCATCAATTTAATGGGAATGGCCGCATTGCTGATTTTAATTTTTGAACCGACGGCACTATTTGATGTCAGTTTTCAACTATCCTTCGGAGCCGTGGCTGTCATTTTATTACTGTACCCGGTCATTCAGCAATCACTACCTGTAAATGTACGATATAACAAACTCAGCTTCTTTATAACTATCGTTATCATCAGCTTAATTGTTCAAATCGGGTTATTTCCGATATTGGCATGGTATTTTCATCTGTTTTCAATCATTGCTCCCATCAGTAATATTTTTGCAATCCCGATGGCTGAATTTATCGTACTTTGGTCGTGGATATGTGTTGGCATCGGTGCTATTTCCCCGTCATTTGGTCATATTGCCAATTGGCCGGCTAATTTATTAGTAACCGGACTTCGTGCTTTATCTCAACAACTTACCATGTTTAAGTGGAGCTGGGTGAATGTTCATTTCTCCTCGCCACTCATCTTCCTGACCTGGTTTAGCGCTTTAATGTTTTTTGCCAGCTGGTATAATGCGAGAATAAAATGGAAATGGTTCATAATCACCATTGTCAGTCTGATCATTTTTCAGATCCCTGTTATTTACCGAAAAACCCAGCCTCCTAATCTCAAAATAACCATATTTGATGTCGGCGAAGCCGATGCTATACTCCTGCAAACCCCACACCAAAAAAAAATACTTATCGATACCGGGCTTTGGCATCCCAATGGCAATAGTGGTCAGACGGTATTAGTACCGGAATTACGGGGCATGGGTATTCGACATCTCGATGCACTTATTTTAACGCTTCCTCACGCCGATCACATTGGAGGAGTAATCCCCCTGTTAAAAAAGGTTACTATTGATACTATCTATAATTCAGGTTTACCCCATAAATCGCATATTTACCGGAACTATTTGAGATTAGCACATTCCCGGCACATCCCCGTAAAACAGCTTTATCAGGGCTACCCACTGTTAATCGATCCGGCGGTAAAGGTATTTGTACTTGAACCCGAACGACATTTAGCCACACCTGACGATTTCAGACATGCCGTCATCTTAAAAATTGTATATGGCCACACTTCTTTTTTAATGGAAAGTGATGCAGATAAAGAATCCGAGCAAAATATGATAAAGGAGTATGCATCCTTTCTTGATTCTGATTTTCTAAAAATTGCCCATCATGGCAGTTCCAAAAGTTCGACCTCGAAATTTCTTAAACTCGTTACTCCTAAAACGGCCGTTATTTCAGCAAGCATCAATAATCGATCTCACTTCCCCGATCTTGCTGCTATTCAAAGGATTATAAAATCCGGGGCAAATATGCATTATACAAGTTTAGAGCATGCTATTATTTTTAAATCGGATGGTATGAAAATTAAAGAAGTTCATTGGCATTAAATTGTGCTCATTCCTTATAAAAATGTAACTGAAAACTTATTTCGAATTGGGAATTTTTAAAAAAAGATGTCTGGCTGATGACTGATCATAACGCTTAGCACTATAGAATATATTACCAATAAGTGATATGGTATTAAGTTTTAAAACGTGAGAGTTTAAAAAACGTGTACCCATAACACATTATGTACCAAGCTAATAAGGTAATGAGATACCATATTATTTTAGTACGCCACCCAATTTAATCTCTCCATTTTGGGCATCTTTCTGTTACTGCTTATCTTTTATCACAAATGGTTTTGCCAAACCGGGGATTTTTGATCAATCATGTAAATTTCGGCACTGAGTGAATTCGATACCGCAGCATCCCGAATGCTTTCGGGATTCGATGATTTTGAAGTCGCTAAAATGCAGATATTGGGCAAAAAAACGGTATTGCTTAACCTTCTCGTACTTAAAAACCATTTAAAAGTAGTGAATGGGTTTCAATTTAAGTATTTTGAAGGTGCTTTAGTTTATGAGGATACATTAATAAAAATTTATTTTTATGAAATAAACTTTTATTGCTTATTGTGAGTTATTAAAGTTGTTAAATCTTTTGAAATCGAAGTAATGGCCGAAGAAAAAGAATTAAAATTTGAAGATGCATTAGAACGACTTGAAACGGTTGTTGAAAAATTGGAAGACGAATCCATCACATTGGAAGAGTCAATAGAACTTTTTGAAGAAGGTACAAAACTGTCCAAATATTGTTCCCAAATATTAGATAAGGCAGAACTTCGCATCGAGAGAGTAAATAGTAATAAAACCGAATAAGATTATGGAATTATCCCAACCAGTCGCCGGACCCTTATTACAAAATATCAATTCACCGGATGATCTAAAGAAGCTCGATATCGATCAGTTGCCTGATGTGTGCCAGGAATTGAGAGATTTTATCATCGATACCGTATCGGTCTATGGCGGACATTTTGGCGCCAGTCTGGGTGTGGTGGAATTGACGGTGGCTATGCATTATGTCTATAATACTCCTGACGATTTACTGGTTTGGGATGTTGGTCATCAAGCTTACGGACATAAGATTTTAACAGGCAGACGCGATAATTTTAAAACCAACCGCAAACTGGGCGGGATATCTGGATTTCCTAAACGTGGGGAAAGTGAATACGATACATTCGGAGTTGGCCATTCAAGTACATCCATTTCCGCCGCTTTAGGTATGGCCATTGCTCGCGATCTTCAGCACCTGGATAAACGGGTGCTCGCACTCATTGGCGATGGAGCTATGACCGCCGGACTCGCATTCGAAGGATTGAATAACGCGGGTGCAATGAAAAGCGATATGATCGTCATCCTCAATGATAACAACATGTCGATTGATCCAAATGTCGGAGCGCTGAATGAATATCTGACAGATATCACCACAAGTCAGACATTTAACAAAATCAGGGATGAGCTTTATGATCTGCTTGGTAATTTTAAATCGGCCGGAGAGAAAATGCGTAAAGCAGCGTCTAAACTTGAGAAAGCTGTAACGACAGCACTGACACCCGGTTCTCTATTTCGCGCTTTAGGTTTCAAATATTACGGTCCGGTAGACGGACATAATGTGAAGAACCTGATCAAAACCCTGAACGATCTGCAAACCATTT
>DATFMK010000152.1:0-2466 GCA_035267005.1 Balneolales bacterium | reverse complement strand
TGAAACAATGATCACATCTTTTCGGCCTGAAAGCAACGAACTGGTTGCACGCAGGCGCAATCGCTGGATCTCATCGTTAATAGAAAGATCTTTCTCAATATATTTATCCTGCGAAACGAGATAGGCTTCGGGCTGATAGTAATCATAATATGAGATAAAAAATTCAACCTGATTATCCGGAAAAAAATCACTGAACTCCCGATACAATTGTGCGGCCAGCGTTTTATTATGACTCATGACCAGTGTCGGCCGGTTTTGATTCTCTATGACTGATGCGATCGTGCGCGTTTTCCCGGATCCGGTGATGCCCAACAACGTTTGATACCGGTCGTTACGGTTCAATCCTTCGATCAATTCTTCAATGGCTGTGGGCTGATCACCCGCCGGTGGATAAGGAGATTGCAAATCAAATTGCGACATAAATAAACTTTTTAACAATTTTTGAGGGTTATATCACTAAAAAATATAATATCCGATTAGATCATTCCGTACTTTATAGCGATTTTATATCTTCATTCATAGAAAACTTTACAAAAAGACGGTTTGCAAGGACTTCTTAAATACATCTGCTGAGTATTCATTTTATGGAACAAAAGGAAAATACGCTCGAAAACGCTCGAAAACGAATTGATTCAATTGATAAACAAATCCTCGATTTACTACAAGAACGTAATCAGACGGTAAAAAATGTTATAAAAACAAAGATACAGAATAAACTCCCCATTTTTGTATCCGATCGTGAAGAAGAAAAAGTGAAACGATTTCGCGGTCAGGCCGAAGAACACGGACTTGATCCTGAATGGGCAGAGGATTTTTTACGAATGATCATGAGTTCGTCCAGAGCGAGTCAATCGAAAGGCAATTTCCCCCGTGCTACTGATGAAGCCAAAACGATCCTGATCGTAGGCGGCGGCGGCGGCATGGGTTCGTTATATCATCGTATTTTTGAGATGACCGGACATCATGTTCGTATCCTGGAAAAAGATGGCTGGGATCATGTGGACGAATTGGTTGCGGGATGTGATCTCATCATCATCTCCGTTCCCATTAATAAAACCCAGGAAGTAATCAATGGATTAACGCCACATCTTTCTTCGGAAATGATCCTGACCGATTTCACATCCAATAAAAACGGCTTGCTGAATTTGATGATGGAACATCATGACGGACCGGTAGTCAGTCTCCACCCAATGCATGGTCCGGATGTGCCCAATTTATCCAAACAGCTCATGCTGATTTGTCCGGGACGTAAAGAGGATAAATTCGATTGGTTAATGCGTCAGTTTGAATTATGGGGAATGCGAACCAAAATCGTCGATCCACAGAAACACGATCACGTGATGCATTTGGTTCAGGGACTTCGCCACTTTGTAGCTCACTTACACGGCTCATTTTTACTGAAATACGATTTACGTCCGGAAGACATCCTCGATTTCTCAAGTCCCATTTACCGCGCCGAACTAATGATGACCGGACGTATCTTCGCACAGCACGCCGATTTGTATGCCGATATCGTACTCTCCAACGAAGAACGCCGCAATTTGTTAATGGATTTCTTCCATCACCATGAGGAACTCTCCAAATTGGTTGAAAATGATGATAAAGAAGGATTCATCGAAGAATTTGAAAGCGTCACGGAATTCTTTGGAGATTTCGCTCCCCAGGCGCTCAAAGAAAGCAGTTACCTGATCAACCGGCTTTCTGATCGATTTGCGGAATAAGTGACGGATACGGGATACTCGGTTTTAACGTTATCGAATAGTTTTGGGCCAGGCGCAAAAAATAACACTTCCTGATGAATATTCAGGTACCTAAACAAACGCCCTTTCTATGAATAGGTAGAACAAGAGTGGGTAAGATAAACGTTATCCCGAATTATTCACGTAACCAATAAAAAGCAATACATACCTTATTGTAATTTAATTAACTTATAAAAAATGAACCGATCCTCGATTTTGAGAACTTTAAAAAGAGCTGCGAAATTTGGCCGTACTCTGCGTTGAAATTAAAATGCTTAATTAAGGCACCAGAGTGCCTCTCATGCGCATTTATAATTTCGCATTGATTACGACAGATTTTCCTTGTGAATAATCCGAATTAAGTTATTTTTATTTGATTAATGTGAGTTAGTGATGAAATCTTTTTTAAAAAAGCGTTTTTAAGTAGTTACTTGACTCTGAGGATTTCTCCCTTCGCTCGAAATGACGCGAAAGGTCAATAGATTATGTTGAAATTTAAGTACATCACTCAAAGGCGTCATCTCGAACCTGCTTTTGGGTGAGAGATCTTATAAACGAGGATATGGAAAAAATAAACCTATATTTATACTGTAATTATATCGAACTCATATTGAATTATCTAAGTAAAAATGGGAGAATATGATAGTCGTAACGAGTGAAAATATCTCAGGATATAAAATAAAAGAGGTAAAAGGACAGGCTTTCGGATTGGTTGTAAGAAGCAGAG
>DATFMK010000151.1:0-7142 GCA_035267005.1 Balneolales bacterium | reverse complement strand
TGGTTTGTTTCCATCTCTAATTAGCAATGATGAGGAAACCGTGAAACCCGTTCATAATGAACAGAAATTATCACGAAAGACACCATCTCCAAAGCCGCATATTATCTTTTTAATGGCAGATCAGTTTAGAGCTGATGCTCTGGGTTGCGCTGGAAATACTGCCGTAAAAACACCCAATATAGATGCGCTATATGAGGACGGTGTGCTTTTCACTAATGCTTATAGTTCGGCCCCCAGTTGTACTCCGGCACGTTCTTGTCTGCTCACCGGTTTGAATCCATGGCATAATGGGATGCTTGGTTATGGCCGGCTCGCAAGAAAATATAAATATGAAATGCCCCGTATGATTCGAAATGCCGGTTATTATACCTATGCTATCGGGAAGAACCATTGGTTTCCTCAAAAATCACTACATGGTTTTCATGGAACGTTGATCGATTCAAGCGGCCGTGTGGAACAGGATGGATATGTCAGCGACTATCATGATTGGTTTAAACGTATTGCTCCGGGCAAAGATCCCAATGCAACCGGACTTGGCTGGAATAGCTATCATGCCAAAGCTTATGCTCTTGAAGAACATTTACATCCCACCCATTGGATTGGACAAAATGCGGTTGATTTTATTAAAAACTACGATCTCGATGATCCTCTCTATTTAAAAGTGTCGTGGGAACGTCCGCATAGTCCTTATGATCCACCTCAGCGATTTTTGGACATGTATAATAATGCGAAAATACCGAAACCGGCAATTGGAGGTAAAGGAACCTGGGATGAAAAATTTGCTCATTATCATCCGGATAATCCGAGTGCGGCTTTAGGCAATTTTGGCACAGCGCAAGTCTTGAAATCACGCAAATATTACTATGCGAATATTACGTTTGTGGATGAACAGATCGGTCGAATTGTTAAAACCCTGAAAGTAAAAGGGATGTATGATAATGCCATTATCTGTTTCTGTGCTGATCATGGAGATATGCTTGGTGATCATTATCATTGGAGAAAAACGTATCCATATGAAGGTTCGGCGGCTATTCCCTATATTTTTAAATGGCCGAATGGATTTGATGCCACCGTCAAAAAGGGTACCAATGTAGCTGAACCGGTTGGACTTCAGGATTTTTTACCTACCTTTCTGGAAGCGACAGGTCAGGAAATTCCGGATGATATGGACGGAATGAGCTTGCTCAGGCTTCTTCGGGGAAATAAATCCGGGTGGCGAGAATATATTGGATCAGAACATGCCACTACCTATTTTAAAGAAAATTACTGGGCAGCTGCAACTAATGGAAGGTTCAAGTATATATGGAATTTTCATACTGGTAAAGAACAATTTTTTGATTTGAAAAAGGATCCATCTGAATTGGAAAATATGCTGAGTGAATCCCGAATTGATCCAAAAATTAATAAAGAAATACAAAAATCTCGTGAATGGCTTATTGATTATCTCAGAGAAAGAGGACCAGGATTTATTAAAGATAATCATCTTGTAAAAAGGACTAAAACGATGCTATATAGTCCTAATTATCCAGAGTATAATGAAAATGATAAAAAATGGTTGAGGTATTGGAGTAAAGAATATAAAAATAGTTATGCCGGTGATATTTGATGAATCTACTCCTTAAAAAAGTCTTTTGATGGAATAGATCTTTCACGGTATTTTAATAGCAAAACCATATTGTAAGCTACGAAAGAGTCGGATTTTGAGGTCATTTGAAGCGTAAAATGAAAAACTCATTATAAAATCGAACTCAAAATGATGTATCACGACTTGAGGAAAGTAATCCTATGTTTTCTACTTTTATGTACAATAGAAAGTTGTCAGAAAGGTAAAGAAACCCAAAAAACGACTTTACATCTTCTTCCTGCTCCGCAGAAGATTGTACAAAGAAATGGCATATCCCTGAATCCGGAAAATGTGAAAACAATTTATCTGTATTCAAATGCCAATAAGAATGACCGGTTTGCAGCCGAAATACTAAAGAATAAAATTCATAAATTGTATCATCATGATGTTAATGTTCAGGTTGTTCAGTCTTACAAAAATCTGACGCGACCGGCTATTGTGCTTGGTATCCCATCCGCTGCTCAAAAATTCAATACCTTTTGCTCGGGATTGAACCTTCCAAATCCCAAAAAGAATACCAAGCAATCTTACGTATTAGGTATTTCGAAGAATCTTGTAACAATTTCCGGAGGTGGAAATAGTGGACTCTTTTACGGTGTACAAACTTTCAATCAACTTCTGGAAGATGCCAAATGGAATAATAAATCACTTCACGGAATGCTGATTCAGGATTGGCCGGATATCAAAATGAGGGCAGTACATTTTGATGAACGACATCACCTGGACCGGTACTCTTATATGAAGAAAAATATTGCAAAACTTGCCGAATATAAGGTGAACGCTATCTTTTTCGAATTTGCGGATAAATTTAAATATCAAAAATATCCGGTCATAGCAGCACCTAACTCATTTTCCCCGGAACAGGTAAAAAATCTCACGGAGTATGCACACAAATATCATATTGATATCATCCCATTGGTAGAGGGATTAGGTCATGCCGGCTATATTCTTAAACACAAGCAATTCGACAATTTAAGGGCTTATTCAAAAAGCAACTGGGCTTTTAATCCCCTTAAAAAAGGGACGTATAAACTCCTATTTGATCTCTATCATGAAACGATGGAAGCTACACCAGGAGTAAAATACTTTAATGTGGGAGGTGATGAAGTCCGTTTTACCGGTAAGAATAAACAATTACAGGAATACAAAAAGAAGCATGGGAATATGAGTTTATACCTTAGGTGGCTGAATAAAGTGAATGCTTATATAAAGTCGCAAGGTCATACTATGATATTCTGGGATGATATGCCGCTTAAGAAAGCCGGACTCTGGCGTCTGACCCATCAAAATAATATTCCAAAACAAAAATTTGATTCGCTTTGGGCAAGTGGTGTTTCCAAACTTGACAGTGTTATAGATGAATTTCCTCGTAATGCCATATATACTCAATGGACTTACGGTCCTGCTAACAGAGGTAATGTGCGAATAATTAATTGGTATAAAAAACATGGTTTTAAGGAAATAAGTGCAACCGCTGCACAGAGAACCCGGCCTCTTATTCCGAACTATGATCTGATACCAGCAAATGTAAAAAGTTTTGTCTCTCTGAGCGCCCGAAAACATGTAATGGGAGAAGTCTGTACCGCATGGGACGACAGTGGTCTCAATACCGAAACATTCTGGTCTGGTTATCTGGCTTCAGCAGATTATGGCTGGAGCAGTCAATCTCCTAAAACAATTAATGAGTTTTGGCACAAGTATATTTATCGGTTCTTTGGACCTAATACAAATGGACTTGATCATGCCTTTCATGACTTGTCGAAACGAGTACATTTCTGGGATACGGGAATTATGAAGAAAGGAAGAAAATATTTGGTCACCCGTCAACAAGACCAACTTATTAGTCTGCCCTCTTTACAAAATACACCCAAAGATGGAAGCTGGTCAGCACATTTTAGTAAACTTATGCAATCGGCTCAAAACGAACAGACGAAGTGTGAACAGGATATAAAAGTTCTTGAAAAGAATATGAGCCGTGTGAAAAAGAACAAATATAATTTAGAAGTATTTGCCTCTATGGGGCGGTTTATGAAAGCGGATGCTGCGTTTGTACTTTCAATAGGGAAAATAGCAAAGTATTGTGATCAGGCTCAAAAAGCGTACAAACAGGGTGAGAAAAAGAAAGTATTTGCCAGTTTAAATACCATGGCTAAAATAGCTGACTCTGCCATCAATAATTATAAAGCAAGTTTCGACAGCCTGAGAAATTTATGGCAAGAAACACGATATCCGAAAGGTGGTAAAGGATTTTTACCCAATCGTTTTTTCCATTTCGCATCACAAAGAGAAGATTTGTCCTATTTGATCATGCCGGAAGAAAAATTGGATTTAACCGGGTACGCTAAAAAATTAAGAAAAGAAGCCATGCGGTATAAAAAGCAGGGTAATTTGTAAAAAGAGCTTTGGTTAATTATATCAGAATAAACGAAGGCTTTGCAAAACCAGGGATTTTGTTCAAGACCAAAGGTTGAGTGACTTCGAAACCGCAGCATCCCGAATGCTTTTCGGGATTCGAGGATTTCGAAGTCGTGAAAATGCAGCTATTGGGCAAAAGAATGGTTTTGCATAGTCTTCTAAACAACTAAAGTGATATAAAATTATAAACGCATAATGGAATTGCGCTAAATAATATATTTTAAATATTTATAGGTTATTGTTCTAAATATAGTTACTGATATTAGTGCAATTCCTTTATGCTATAATGATCGATCAAATTTAAATTTATATTTGCCTTTGAATAATTTCTTTTTTTTATTCTAAATGTAGTGCAATCGTTTGTACTAATTAAATTATGTGGTTTATTTCGAAGTGAAGCGTATCGGCAAGTTCAACTGATCTTAGAATGTTTTATTACGCAAAAGAGGTTCTGCTATATTGGAAGGGCTTCCTTCTGGTTGAAGGGGCTCCCAAAATTATATTTGGTTGATTAATGAAGGGAAAAATGAAAAATAACGAAAATGTGTTCGGCTACGATAGGATTTATATTGTTCTGATCTTGTTTTTAATTATATGTTTACCCATTAATTCTGCATATGCCCAAAGTAAAACGGTAACATATAAACCTACAGTTTCATCTTTGAAGAAGCATAAACTTCCAGCCTGGTATAATAATGCCAAATTGGGAATTTTTATCCATTGGGGACTTTATTCTGTACCGGCCTGGGCTCCGGTAAGAGGACAAATGGGAAAACTTCCCCGAAATGAGTTTTTTAAGTACAATCCTTATGCGGAATGGTATTTGAATTCTATGCGGATAAAAGGATCGCCGACTCAAAAACATGAATATGAAACATACGGAAAAAACTTTAACTATTACGATTTTGCCAAAACTTTTGATAAAGAAATACAAAAGTGGAATCCCAAAAAGATGGCTGATTTATTCAAATCGGTCCATGCCCGTTACGTGGTATTAACTACAAAACATCACGATGGCTTCACGTTGTGGCCCAGCAGCACGTTGAATCCATATTTACCACACGGAGAGCGACATGCCTCAAGAGATTTGGTGGGTGAATTAGCCAAAGCCGTAAGAGCTGACGGAATGCGGATGGGACTCTATTATTCAGGTGGTTTCGATTGGTCATTTAAACCGGTGGTGATCCACAATAGTACAACTTTTAAAGAGGCCACCCCACAGACACAGCAATATGCCAATTATGCGGATGCCCAATGGGAAGAACTTATCCATAGATATAAACCTGCTATCCTCTGGAATGATATCACCTATCCTAAAAAAGGGGATGCACTCAAAATATTCGCTGACTTTTATAATACGGTACCCGATGGAGTAATTGATAACCGGTGGAATCGTCCGGTTTACGATTTTACGACTCCCGAATACGCTAAATACAATAAAATCACAAAGAAAAAATGGGAAGCAACCCGCGGAATTGCTTATTCATTTGGATATAATCAAAATTCGGGTCCCAAGCAGTTGCTAACGGTGAATCACTTGGTTGACATGTTTGTCGATATCGTGAGTAAAAACGGAAATTTATTGCTTGATGTAGGACCCAAAGCTGATGGTACCATCCCTAAATTACAAGTCGAACGGTTAAAAGGATTAGGTAATTGGTTAGGTATCAATGGAGAAGCAATTTTCGGAACCCGGCCGTGGGTAGAAGCAGAGGGAAAGACAGATGGAGGCGATCGCATCCGGTTTACATATAAAAATGGAGCTGTTTATGCCATTTTACTGGATACACCCAAAAGTAGTGAAGTAAAAATAAAATCATTGATGGCTCAAAAGGGTACCCAAATGCGTCTTTTCGAAAAAGGGGGTTCTATTAAATTAAAATGGAACCAGCATGGTGATGATATTTGGATACACTTACCCCATAATTTACCTGATTCTCCAGCTTATACGATAAAAATGGATCCACAGCCTTCGGCTTTGATTAAAAAGAAAAAATAAATAGACGAGTTTTTAGCTTTAATTACCATTTAGAATAATGTATTGAAAATATAGTGGTCTACAATCGGTCAATAAAGGATTCTACCGGATTATGATGATATCCATTAAATCTGATAAAATCGATCTCATCAAATGCCAATGGTAGCGATTAGTAGAAAACATAGTTAAACAACCAATATTTGTGCATACGATTGTGCAATAATTAATGGATATATATAATAGTTATCTATAAATATTATATATTAATTATATGTTATCGATTAGTAATAAATCACTTATAACATATTAGCAAGCTATATTATACTCCATTATTTAATAAATAGTAACTATTAGTTAAGATAAAATTTTAAAAATATTATATAATTATTGCTTTTTTAGAATATTTTTTTTAAGTACAAAAGTGCAAACGTTTGCACTTAAGAAAGGTTGTAGTTGTCGATTTATTTTTTAATTAAATAATGGGATAAGTTATGAAAACTAAATTACCAATTCTTATTTCTGTGATCATAGGTTTGTGGTTGATCGTAGGTTTTTCACAGTATTCTTATGCGCAGCAATATCAAGTAAATGGGCATGTAAATGATAAGAATAGCCAGGAAGCGCTACCAGGTGTTGATATCCTTGTTAAGGGAACAACAAATGGTACAACTACTAATTCAAAAGGTCTTTATACACTAAATGTTTCCTCTCAACGAGACACGTTGATATTTTCATATATAGGTTATAAGAGTTCAGTAATTCCGATTCGTGGAAGACATACTATAAATGTTAGTATGTCTCAAAAGGCTGTTAGTGGTGGTCAACTTGTTGTTATAGGATATGGAACACAAAAAAAATCAAGTTTGACGGGCTCTGTTGGAACAGTAAGTTCACAATCTTTAGAACAAAGTTCTCCAACGAATGTGCAAGAGGGACTTGAGGGGAAAGTAGCGGGAGTTAGTGTAACTCGTGGTTCTGGTCGACCGGGAGGGATGGCCACTCTAAGAATTCGAGGAGCTACCTCAATTAGCGGTTCGAATACTCCTCTCTATGTTGTAGATGGAGTTATTGTTAATAATGCTAGTCTTGCTAACCAAACTTCACCCATGGATTATATAAATCCCC
>DATFMK010000150.1:0-3635 GCA_035267005.1 Balneolales bacterium | reverse complement strand
ATATCCCTGTTTATGATCTTTAGTTATCCTTCTAATTAAAGTTTTATTCCAATCATTTGGAATTTTACCAATCCACTCGATTCCCGAATCGTTCATTTCATTTTCAGTACGGTAGCGCATGGTTTAATGGTCTGAATTGGGATTTACGGGATTCAGGGATGATGGGATGTTCTTTGCAAATATATGTTTCTTGCTTTGGTCCATCAGGCTAATATTTATTTTCTGTATGTTTTCTATTTCTTGAGTCATTCGGTGCTTCATCTTATCAATAGCCTTATTTGTCTGAATTGGGATTTTTCAGATTTTAGGATGATTGGATTTAGACGTTTTCTAATCCTATCATCCATTCATCCCTATCATCCAAATTCCGACATTCTTTACCTTTTTCTTCATCCTTTTTCGTCTGAATTGGGATTTGCGGGATTTTAGGATGGTTGGATTCTTTCGTCTTTAATCCTATCATCCATTCATCCCTATAATCCAAATTCCGACAGTCTTTACCTTTTTCTTCATCCATTTTCGTCTGAATTGGGATTTGCAGGATTTTAGGATTTTTGGATTGAATCGTTTTTAATCCTGTAATCCGTTCATCCTTCTAATCCAAATTCAGACGTTTATTTTTCGGATGCCTTAACCGTTTCACTTCCAGGCTTTGGGCACCGAAATTTAATAATAATCCTTTATCCAGTTTATAGGCATCCAGGTAATTGAGTCCCTGAGCGATATGTACATCTTCGAGTTTCACCAATGCTTTTAATTCTACGAGTACTTCATTTTCAACCAGGAAATCGACTCTTCGGGTACCGATTTCAAATCCGGCATAATGAATCGGCATTTCCTGTTCCCGAACGAATGAAATATCGGCTTTATCCATCTCAATCGCTAATGCCCGTTGATAGATGACTTCCTGAAACCCGTTTCCCAAAGTTGAATGTACCTTCATGGCACATCCAATGATGTTATATGTTAGGTCGTCTTTTATTTCTTCTTTGGAGTTCATCATGATTACTAATTCCTATACTGTCTGAATTTGGATTAATTGGATTTTAGGATTTTTGGATTGAATCGTTTTTAATCCTGTAATCCGTTCATCCCGAAAATCCAAATTCCGACAATTTTAGATTTTTCATATATCAACTTATAACTTTCTTCCTACTGAGCAGTTTTAGAAATTTTCTTTTAATGATTCTTTCCCAAATACAGTAATCTGATATTTTTGATCCGGATGTTTTGGAGTTTCAGGATATGTATACGATATCAATCCATCTTCCATTAAACCATTGATAGTTCGTCTAAAATATCCAGTTCTTTTAGCCTGACCGATTTCCTTTAATAATTTATTTGTTGAACATGGCCCTTGTTTAAGAACACCAAGAATGTTCATTTCCATCTCATTTAACTGTTTTTTAGGAACATGGCCCTCAACTTGGCCCCTGACATGGCCCTTTTTAGTGATACCATGCTTATCATTTTTTACATGGTTATGAATAGGTATAATAGACAGGAAATAATTTCTATATGTTAATTCGTCTTTTATTTCTTCTTTCGGGATCATTGTTTGTTTTTTTCTGTCAGAATTGGGATTTATGGGATTTTGGGATTTTTGGATTGAATCGTTTCTAATCCTATAATCCATTAATCCTTCTAATCCAAATTCCGACAGTTATAACGATTCCAACCTCTTAGACCGTGATCTAATTACATATGCGAATGGTTTCTTTTCCTTTTTTGCTATTTTTTTTATAAATGGCCATGATTCGATAATCTTTGTAACCATATCCCAATATGAAAAACCGTTTTTTGACGGTGGTTTCAAGAATACAACACCAAGTTTATATTTTCGGTATAAGTCACGTTGTTGTTTGATTCGCTGAATATTAAGATCCTGAGTAATAACAATTCCATTTTCTTTACCTACCTCAGGTATCCACTCTTCATCAGAAGCTCCTTTTCCATATTCATCACGAATGGTTAAAACTTCTACTTTTTCTGGCAAAGGTTTTTGTAAAATAGATAAGGCTCTACCTATTTGAGGTGCTATATTTTCATCGATGTAAAATTTCATGCAGCAATCCGCTTCATGAATATACGGGCATCTTCCACTTTATCTTTTGACAGTTCATATACCGAGGCAATAAATGATGTTGTTTCACCAGCTTTAATCAAATTTATTATTGTGAAAACCGATATATTAGTACCGCTAATAACCGGCTGACCTAAACCATGATGAGGATCAACAACAACATTATGATTTTTCCCTAACGGCCAGAACCGTTCTGCCATTAAAGTTCGCGTATGGAAATCAATTTTTTTGCAATAGGGTTCCACCAATTTCTTAAATGAGAATTGCTGCTTTTTATCCAATTGCAGCAACGATTTATCATACTCATAAAATATTTTAGAACCATCACTCATTAGTCGGGCGTGTGCAAAAGGATATTCTGTCTCCAGAATTTTAGCCAGACCTTCGTGTGCTTGTTTGATAGTTGGGAAGCTAACCCCTATTTCACGTAAGGAATGAACCGTTATAATTTCCATTAATGTGAAAAAATTAATGGCGCGCTCTCTTCCTGTTCCCCATGTGTAATAATGGTTATTATGCAGGAATTCCATTTCCCAATACTTTTTAACCCAACGGCGTACTTTTTCTTTGGGTAAATTCAATATAACGGCAGCATCAGGAATAGTATAGATTCCCTTTCCAAGTTCCGGTTTTATATTTTCTTTTACCGTCGTCATTTTTTTATTATCTGTTTTTATACCTCCCGTAAGTGATGATGATCTTATTTACAAGTAATTAAATAAAAAATAAGCTTTCTTTTAAATTTCTTTTAATAATTCCTGAATCTCCGATTCCAACGTTTTGATTTCAACCTCTATTACTTCAAGCGGTCTCGGCGGTTCATAGGTATAAAAATGACGCGTAAAAGGAATCTCATAACCAACTTTACCGATCTCTCCATCTTTATCATCGGTATATTCGGCATCGATCCAGGCTTCCGGGATATGTGGTTTTACTTCCCGTTCGAAATAATCTTCAATATCTTCTGTTAATGGAACATTTTCGTAATCACGTAAATCCGTATCCGGTTCGGGATTCCCTTCTTTATCGCGAACGATTTCCGCTGTTTCGTCCTGTTCGCCAATGGCCCGAATGATGGCTTTCTTCAGTGTAGCCTTCAGTTTATAATCATGCCCTTTACAGGCATTTTTTAATTGTTTTTCAAATACTTTTTGATCTTTTATCAGATCTTCACCGATATCTTTCAGGATTTCGATTATAAGCTGCTGCTCTTTCTCACCGGCAGCTATTTCCTTTTCCTTGGCCTCCGGCTTTTTCTTTTTACTCTTAGCCAGGTTATGGAAAGCTGTTTCAGCCCATAGCATTTCTAACCGCTCTTCTGTCACCTGAAAATTAAGTTTCAGGGGTTGTTCCACCCGGATCTTTCGGAAGCCAAACTCTTCATTACGAAATATTTTGACGGTCTCATTTCCTTTGAAGTCAGAATAAAGTTTCACGATCTCCTGGATATGATCTTCGGAAATTTCACGGCGTTTACTTCCCAAGCTCTTTCGCATTGGATCCCATAATTCCGTGGCATCAATGAGTTGTACATAGCCTTTTCTATGAGATT
>DATFMK010000149.1:0-23721 GCA_035267005.1 Balneolales bacterium | reverse complement strand
GTGGAATTGATCAGGAAATACGTCTAATGGGAAAATTTTTATTCAATTTGCTTCCAAGTTACTCACAAACAGGATGTTCCACCAGAGCATTTTTATTAGGGGCGGAGTTCGTTCAGTATTCATAAATATTTATTTAACTTAATTTTACCTGAATTTGACATAAAAGATCTATAAAACAGGAGTTTTCAATAAATGCATGACGATGAGCGATAGAGGCTGTGAAAAAACTATAAATCAAATTCAATTGCCTTAAATAATTTAGGTTCTTCTCGCGATTTAGCTCTGCTTACCCACTCTCAATCTCCCGAAAGTATGCGGGACAAGTTCTCCCTTTCCCGGATAAGTCCGCGACAGGGATAGAGGCTCTTCAACAAAATTCTAAAACAATTAAAATATTAAGGTGCCTTGTCACTTACATTGTTATTATTTCACAGCCTCGATAGACCGTGGGCGGTTGCTGTCCGGATGCTTTAATATCTGTTCATAAATTAATATTAACCCGGATTTTTCACCAAGAAATTTAGTCGTGATCAAGGCGAAATTAAAAATGCGCATGAGAGGCACTCTTGTACCTTGAGTAAGCATTTTTAATTTAAACGCAGAGCACGGTTAAATTTCGCAGCTTTTTTAGCATTCTCAAAATCGAGGACCGGCTTATTTTTTATAAGTTACTTCATTTACAATATGATATGTATTACTACCTATTGGTTACGTGAATAATTCGGGCTAAGACTAATAAAACAATGCCTTATGACATAATTAGTTCATTGTTTCAAAACGTCCACCGTCTACCATCTAAAATCTTAATTGGTTGCTTATATCGAACTCAGGATATTTTAAATCCAAACATTTCACTAATGAATTAATAGCAACTCTTATCTAAACAACATTTTATTTACCTAATTTTATTGACTTAAATCTTAATACTATTATATTAGTATTAAAGAATTAGTAATACATAAAAACAAGTTTATGAAAAAATCACTAACCCCTCTTGGTGAAACAGAAATGGAAATCCTGCATCATGTATGGAAAATGAAAGAAGCTACCGTGGCGGATATCCAGGAAGAGATCATGAAAACGCGTAAGGTCGCATATACGACAGTCATGACTATCATGAAAAATCTGGCTGATAAAGGTTATTTAACCTATGAAAAACAAGGGGTCACTTATGTTTACTCACCGGCCAGAGATGAATCGGAAGTCAAACACAGCCTGCTTCATGGACTGTTGAATAAAGTGTTTAAGGGCTCGCCATCGGAACTCGTTCAGACGCTTGTTAAATATGAGCATTTAACGGATGAAGAACGAGACGAATTAAAAAAACTTATTGATGATATGGAGCAATAATTATGGTACGTATTCTGCATGAATTGAGTCAGATAGGATCCACAAGCCTGCATTTTTTCTGGCTGCCACTTTTCATATGGACCTTGTTTTCGTTTTTGATCGTAATTTCTCTTCGGAAATTTGAAAAACTTCATCCGGCTTATCATTATAACATCCGGATTGCATTAATTATGAGTTTACCGATTGGATTTATATCGTGGTCGCTTTTTGCACATTTCTTAACCCCCTCCAAGGTAGTTGATCAGGTATTGCCGCAACATTTATTTGTACTATTAAATCCTGTCACTGTCGGACAAAAAAGCCTGGATACATCAACTATTCATCTATTTGATCCTGAGCTATGGCTCGGTATTGGTTTCACCTTTATAGCATTAATGGGTTTAATAAGCCTTTTGAAACTCTTCAAAGATTATTTTGAACTTCATCGTTTTAAAAAGAAATTGAATCTCATACCCATACAAAATTTGAAGCAACTAAATGTATCAACAAGAACTTTATTTACTTCAACAAGCCAAAAGATTAATGTTGCTTATTTAAGTCAACCACAAATACCATTCACGTTTGGTTGGTTTAATCCAGTGATCGTATTACCTGATTTTATTAAGAAGGAACCCGACAAATTGAATCTTACCCTTCTTCATGAGCTGACCCACATCAAGCGACACGATTATGCCTTAAACGGCTTTATGAAGATGACAGATCGATTGTTTCTGTTTCACCCACTCATTCATGTGATTACCAAGGAAATTAACGAATACAATGAATTATCATGTGATTTTGAGGTCATAACCGATGAACAAATCTCACCAAAAAAATATGCCTATTTATTATACGAACTCATGCATCTGCCGGTGATCTATCATTCAACCGGTTTGAGCATGGCTAATTCATCATCAAACATAAAAAAGAGGATTCAAGCTATGACAGAATTCAAACCTAAACGAAGATCAGCATTTCTTCAAGGTGTACTGTTTCTCTCCGTCTTTTTGGTCATGATAACTCTTATGGCCTGTTCGGGATTGCAAAATCAGGATACCTCCGGGAAAAATTTAGTTGATCAAAAGATGACTTTTACAAGTCCAGCTATAAGCATTAATGGTAATCAAGTGATGTCTTCTAAAATGGGATCAAAATTCGAGGGACAGGCACTTGGTATCACTTATATTGAAACATCTAAATATGGCACTTTTTTGATTTCTGGTCAGTCTTTCGACGGTGCCAAACCAGTAGGAAGAATCTCAGGTAATACACTAACATTCAAAATTAATAGAATGAATGTTCATGTAAAATCACTGTCCAATATTCTTCCATCAAAAAATGCCACAGTTTGGGTTAAGAACAATGCCAACATATCGAATAAGAAGTCATTTCTTATGGGATGGGCCAAAAATTTGGATCAATTTCACCAAATAGCCAGTGCCCAATCTTTGTCAGGTCCCAATTATACGGTTAAAAACGGACATAAGATCTATGTGGTCACCGATAAAATGCCTGAACTCATTGGTGGATTGAAAAGCGTACAAAGTCGAATTCAATATCCTGAAAAAGCTAAAAAGGCCGGTATTCAAGGGCGTGTTTACGTACAGTTTATAGTCAACAAAGAAGGTAACGTAGTAAATCCACATGTTATAAGAGGTATCGGTGGAGGCTGCGACAAAGAGGCTTTAAAGGCCGTTGAACAAGCACGTTTTAAACCCGGTTATAAAGATGGGAAACCGGTTCGGGTTAGATATGCCTTACCAATTGTTTTCTCCTTAAAAAATCAGGTTTTAAATTAATACATACCCCTAAATCAGTGAAATCATGAGCAATTTCAAGATAAATAATATAAAAAACCCTAACTCAACTATTTTGTGTTTGCCTGTAATGGCTTCACAAAAAACCAAGTCAGGGCTATAAGTGTGTACTTAAAAATAATATATTTATCTCATTTTTGGAAAGTGCAGCTTATAACACGATTAAAAGCCGGCTTAATATTAGCCGGCCTTTTTTTGTTTTAAGGACGACGGACAACCGACGACTGATTTAATGTTACTTGCTAAAGAAATCATGAATGAGTGTTATCAACTAATTTTTTCACTGTTGTTCTGAAATTAATTTATAAATAAATTAAATGCGATCAAGTCGTCGGCTCTCACCTTTACTCTTACAATCTAATTTAACGTGAATTCGACATAAGGAATTTTAGAACATGAGTTTTAAATAAAACGAATGACGATGGGCGATAGACCGCAGACGACAGAGAAATGCTCTGATATTATTAAACATTATTTATTTTGAAAAACCATATAATCAACGTGAGTTCGAAATCGGAATCATGCTTTATGCATCAAAACAACTCTCTGTCGTCGATGGAGGCTGTGAAAAAACTATAAATCAAATTCAATTGCCTTAACCCGGATTATTCGCCAAGAAATTTTGTCGTGATCAAGGCGAATTTAAAAATGTGCATGAAACGTACATTGGTACGTTGATCAAGCATTTTTAAATTCAACGCAGAGCACGGCCAAATTTCGCAGCTTTTTTAGCGTCCTCAAAATCGAGGATCAGTTTATTTTTTATAAGTTACTTTATTTACAATATGATATGTATTATTTCATATTGGTTACGTGAATAATTCGGGTTAAATAATTTAGGTGCTTCTCGCGATTTAGCTCTGCTTACCCGCTCTCAATCTCCCGAAAGTATGCGGGACAAGTTCTCCCTTTCACGGATAAATCCGCGACAGGGAGAGAGGCTCTTCAACAAAATCCAAAACAATTAAAAAATTAAGGTACCTTGTCGCTTGCATCGTTATTTTATCACAGCCTCGATGGTCGGTCGTCCGTCGTCCATACCCCTTTGCTTTTCCACTCTAATTCGTTACCATTCATATAGATGTATTTATTTAACCATAAATTGATAAAATGGCGACCCAAAATCCTGCTATCAAACCGGGTAATAAAATTTTGGCCTATTCCATTCATCTGCTTACGGCGTTAGGCGCCGTATTTGGTGTATGGGCGTTAATCATTACGGTTCAGGGAGAATATCAAAGCGCACTTTGGCTGCTCGCCGTATCTGTGGTCATCGATAGCGTTGACGGGACACTGGCAAGGAAATGCCATGTTAAAGAATTGGCTCCCAGAATAGATGGAGCCCTGCTCGACAATATTGTCGATTATTTAACATGGACGATAGTGCCTTTAATTTGGGCCTTTTATGTACTCCATATTTCACTAACGGTATCACTAATCTGTGTACTCGCCAGCTTATTTGGATTTAGCAATCTCAACGCCAAAACATCCGATCATTATTTTCTTGGTTTCCCATCCTATTGGAATCTGGTGATCTTTCATCTGTTTATACTTGGGGTCTCCCCGCTCTTTTCTGATATCGTACTTATCATCTGTTCCGCACTCGTTTTTATTCCATTAAAATGGGTTTATCCATCACGTACCACTATCTTACAAAAACTGACACTTTCACTTTCCATAATCTATGCCATACAACTCATTGCACTCGTTTATTTGTTTAAGCTTAGTCCGGATTGGTTGATTTATAGTTCTCTGATTTTTCCAATTTATTATACATTACTTTCTTTTTACGTGAATATAGTAACAACCTCATAACCGACAATAAATGAATTACGGACAATCGTTATGAATGAAAGTTTATCAAAAGATTTAGCCGTTCTGTATGAAGAAGACGTTACAAACTTCATCAATAATCTTAAGGAAATTCCTGAGGACAAATTGTGGGATAAACCGAATTCAATACCTAATTCCGCCGGAATTCTTGCCCAGCATATTGCAGGGAATCTGAATTATTATATCGGAGCCGTATTAGGAGAAACGGAATATAAAAGAAATCGTGAGGCAGAATTTACTATATCCCATAAATCTAAAAAGGAGCTCATAGATGACTTAGAGAACGTCATTGAAGTTATACGTCTTGTTCTACCAGGATTGAGTGAAGAACAATTAAATGCTCCGTTCCCCGCTAACAATTCCAAATTAAGAACAACCCGGAAAGCTTTATTATTCTTTTATCGGCATCTGAATTATCATCTGGGACAGTTGAATTATCTTAAACGATTACTTAATAATCATGTCTAACATAAAAATGACTTCATTGAATATGTAAATGTAAACTATTTTTTTTGATTCAAGGTTATTATTAGAAGGCGATGCGAAACCGTTCCTTCGCCCAATATCTGCATTTTCACGACTTCGAAATTCTCGAATATGGTTAGTTATGAAAAAACACGAGCAACGGAAATTTTATAGCGGCTTACTTTGGTGGAAACCCGAACAATGGGAAAGAGCCAAAGAAATCTGTATTGATGGTGATGATTTTGAACCTGACTATCAGGAGTGGAAAAAAATGGCTGAACGTAAACTAATTGAGTTACATCAGCAAGGTATCAATATCGTTAAAGTAGAAATTGATTTGGATGAATTTATAAATTGGTGTAATGAAAATGGAAAATCTACGGATGGTAATGCACGTACGGAATTCGTAGCTCTCAAAGTTAAAGAACAACATGAGAGTAATTGAATGACTCTAATACTATTTTATTAGAAGGCTATGCAAAACCGTTCTTAAGTTTAATCCATCCGACCAAATCTTTATTTACATCAAATTCATTTATCTATTTTTAAAAAATGCAATCCGGATCAATATTTTGGCATTATCACTATCAAAATTAAATAGAATATTATTGGGGAACCCATGCCCAATAAGGTTGCGATAACAAATATGATTCTGACAATAGTTGAATCCCATCCCCAATATTCAGCGATGCCTCCGCACACTCCGAAAAGCATCTTATCTGTTCTTGATCTTGTTAATCTTGTACGGCTCATTTAATTACTCCTGTTAATGAGTCTTTCGAAACTTAATTTATTAAATAATACGAGTTGAATGATATTAAGTTTCAACTCAAAGCTGTCCAAAACGTTTTTTAAATTTAAAAAATAAAGCATCATCGGTTTATTTTGGACAAATTTTTAAAAGTTGAACGATCAATCCCCCAATGGTATAAAACTCCCTGAATCGGTTGGAAATTATTTATTCGTGGCAGTTCAAAAGTCTTGTCCGGTACCGATAGCGTTCTCAGATGTGGTTTGACAAAGAGGCGAGAAAGATGGACCCCTCGCCGGAAAAGCATGGAGTGGAGCCCATCGATGTATATCCTATATTTGGGCTAAAACTTGGGACGATTCCATTTTAAAATTCGATAAACCTGGTGATATCATGATGACCATTTACTGATGGGCTCCACCTAAATGGGGGGGCATCTATAAAAGCTTAGAAACGTCCCACACGAATTATTACTTTAATAAGAAAATCCTTAATAGTTGGGTAACGCTCTATCTTTATTATAATCGTTTTGGACAGATGTGATATTACAATATTTATTTGACAACAAGTTATGAATCCAGGACCTTTGTTGATTGTTTAATCATCTGCTGTACTGCTTTGTGCGAAGGTCAATATATAGCCATTACAATCTCGAATTGAAAACTCAACAGCACCATAACTTGTAATGTGAAGGTCGGAAAGTGTGGTAGTTTTATCCTTAAGATGACTGTATAACTTGTTGACATTATCCAGGTCGATATAAAATGCAATCGGAGCGTTTGTTTTCATTTCCTGAAACTCCGCATAATCCTTCGAGATACTATTTCTGGTTTGAAACATTATTTCGATCTCATCTCTTTTCATCATAGCCCAATGAACATCACCATTATCGGGTTCTGCATTAATAAGTTCAAAACCGAGAACATTTCTATAAAAAGTGATCGTCTTATTGATGTCATCGACCATCACCTTGGGTGTAAGTTTATTGAATGTCATGAGTAACGTCTTTTATCTGTTTGTGAATAGCTATTTGGAAAAGTATATCGAACCAGGATATAAACTAATGTAGCAGGATATTAATTAAAATGTAATTATAAAATTTTAAGCTAAGTGTTTATACGTCAATAAGATGGTTTGAATATCCATTTAAATGATAAATAAATGCCATTTAAAATAGTAATAATAAGAGAAGTTCTCCGATTAATATCACAAATCAATTTTGAATAAATTATATTTGTTATGATCCGGTTACTGAAAATCCGATTTTAATATCTGAATGATACTCTCGTGCCGGTTTGCGATGGCAAGATCTAAAGGTGTTCCGCCATCGTCACTTTTTCTCTTCTTATCCGCCCCGTTTCGTAAGAGCAGAATGATGAGATCCCTATTTCCATGAGCTGCAGCCTGATGCAGTGGCGTCCATCCACCGCGTTGTACAACATTCACATCTGCATTATGGGATATCAACAATTCCGTTAAGGCAAAGGCTGTATCGGCATTACGATTGGCAACGGCACTATGAATGGGATAAACGCTCATGGAATTTCGGGAACTCCTATTTACATCAGCTCCATAAGTCAATAATAATGCGGTCGTTTCGGGGTGACCAAAAAACGTGGCATAGCCCAAGGGAGTGAATCCATCAGGACTATAACTGTTGATGAGTTCCGGATTCCTTTCCAGATGCTGTGCTACCTTTCGGACATCTCCAACAGCGGCAGCTTCAAAAATATCAAGATTGTTCTTTTTGCTTAAAAGATATTGTAAGATATCTGTTTGCCGATTATAGACAGTCCACATTAATAGTGAAATTTTGAATTCATTTCGTGCGTGGATTAATTCCGGGTTCAGCTCCAGTAGTGATTGTATCTTCGACAAATTACCATCGGAGACAGCTTGGAAGAGAGGGGAAGGAGTGGTCATTTGTGCTTGTTATTTATTATGTTTGTAAAAACAAGTAAAAACAGTTGTTTATACTATATTAGTAAATAAAACATAAAGCGCAAAAACCACCTGTCACAAAAAATGGTATAAAATTTTAATGATTAAAACCGTATTTGCGCTATTAATTATTATCGTGATCACACATTACCGTTTTTATGTATGTTTAAATCCTTTAATGTACCAGATGAGAGATCATAAACAATACCATGAATAGTAAGGTCCATACCATTTTTCCAGGCTTCTTTAACAAAAGTGGTCTGACATACGTGATGTACCTGCTCTTCCACATTTAATTCAACAAGCCGATTGATACGATCAGGTTCCTCCTTAATTAAATCGATGGACTCTTTATGTTGATAATATATTTCTCTAATGTTTTGTATCCATTGTTCAAATAATCCGTATCCCTGATCTTTTAAAGCAGCTGCGACACCCCCACAACCGTAATGACCGCAAACAACAATATGTTTCACTTTCAGCATTTCTACGGCATACTGTATAACTGAAAGACTGTTGATATCGGTCTGTAGTATTAAATTTGCAATATTGCGATGTACAAAGATGTCGCCTGGCATCGCCTGAACAATTTGATTTACCGGCACCCGGCTGTCGGAACACGTGATCCATAAATATTCCGGATTCTGTCCTTCTGCTGAATGTTCAAAAAAATGAGGATCTTGTTCTTTTATCCGTTGACTCCAGTCCTCATTCTTTTTAAATAAATCTTTTAAAGAGCTCATATTTCCATGACTTTAAATATTATATGCAGTTGATATTAAACAGGATGATATTTTAAAAAAGTTAAACTTAACCCGGATTATTTACCAGGAAATTTTATTGTGGCCATGGTGTAGAAAAAAAAGCGCAACTTTTAAAACATCCTTAAAAATGAGGATCCGGTAATTTCTTATAAACTAACATAATAACAAATAATCATTTGTGATTTTTCTTGCTAATGGGATTAATTCATTTTGCGGTTGGTTCGGGAAAGTCATTAAATAACGTGAGTTCGAGATAAAATCATTTTAAAAAGCGTCTTTAAGTGGTTACTTGACTCTGAAGATTTCTCCTTCCACTCGAAATGACGCAAAAGGGCTAAAGAGGATGGTAAAATTTTGGAATATCACCCAAAAGCGTCATCTCGAACCCGCTTTTTGGGTGAGAGATCTTATAAACGAAGATATGAAACAAAACAAGCCCATATTCATTCCTATAATTATATCGAACTCACTTTAAATAGTAACTTCATTATTACCTTCATCGACGTTGCTAACCTGTCTATAGGAAGGGCTGAAGCCCTCTTGCATTTTCCGATTCCCATAACATCGACCTAAAGGCCGAGGCCATTAGGTCATTTCATAAATGGTCGAGGGTCTTACCTTTAATTTTGACTCCTATTG
Organism: Balneolales bacterium; assembly: GCA_035267005.1. GTDB lineage: Bacteria > Bacteroidota > Rhodothermia > Balneolales > DATFMH01 > DATFMH01. Next base: position 14,182 of record DATFMK010000149.1, on the reverse strand, counting down.
GCATCTTTAAAAAATAGAAAACGGACAACATGGATTTTCGCGGAATTAAAGATAACCTCTCCACATGATTCTGTCTTAAAGGAAGGCGTCGGGGTGATGCATCTTGCGAAGATGTCATTTCCGGCAAGGGTTATACGTCGGAGCGGATAATGAGAGACTCGTGTTGACACCAATATCTTACGAGGTAACGTCTAAAAGACTGAATGGGGGGAAATCTTCAAAGCCAATTAAGGGTGTCAAAACATTGTATTCAAATATTTATTTATCCCGAGATCATATATTTATAAAAATTAAAAGAAGCAATTTCCCGATTTATGGTTGATACTTAACCTGGATTATTCACTAAGAAATTTAGTTGTAATCAAGGTGAAGTTAAAATGCGCATGAAACGTACAAGGGTACGTTGAATAAGTATATTTTGAAGGTCAACGCAGAGCACGACTAAATTTCGTAGTTCATTTTAGCATCCTCAAAATTGAGGAACGAGTTATTTTTTATAAGTTCTTCCAGATCTGTCCAAAACGTTAATAAAAAAGCTATTGCATTGCCCAACTATTTTGGGCTTTTCATGTCAACGTGAATAATTCGGGTGAGTCGTTTATAGCCTTTCTTAGATGGATCCCACCATTTAGGTGGAGCCCATCAACAAATGTTCATCATGATGTCACTTACGGTATCGATTTTTAAACGGAATTGTCCTTATTTTTTAAACCCAAATGTTGGAACTATCATCGATGGGCTCCACTCCATGCTTTTCCGGAGTGGGGTCCATCTACCTAACCTCTTGTCAAACCGGATCTGAAAAGCACTACTGATACCGGACTATCCTTTTGAATTGACACAAATAAATAATTCCTAATCGATTCAGGAAAATTTTCTCATTGGGGGATTGATCGTTCAAATATTAAATATATCTGTCCTAAATAAACCGATTAAGCATTATTTTTTAATCTCAAAAACGTTTTGAACAGCTATGAAGTTCTTAAATTTATAATAGGATATGTATTTTTTTTTGTACGTGAATAATTCGGATTAAACATAGGTTCTAATGTGAAATAAAAGGCTATCTTCTTCTCTAATTTTTTTCTTTATAGGTTTCTTTTTGGGATTTTTTTGTTCAACTGTAAGAACTATGACCTTTTCTTTTCTCACAGGTGTTTTCTTCTCTTTGGATTTATTTATAATCATAGCACCCTCATACGATCTTGGTGAATATATCTTTGCAGTTATCGAATCGGTGGAGCTTATTTTGGTATCTAATAATTTGGGTTATTTATAAAGATTATAAATAAAATAATAACAGTATGTTAAAATTCTTTAATCTTCTTCGTATTCTTGAATTAATGCCAGATTATTTACCAGGGTACGTATCAGATAAATTTAAATTTCCGCTTCTTGAAAAGGCTATAGGTTAGTTCTATTCCAGCCGACAAAAGGATCATCCCTATAAGTACCCAAAGATGAGCGGGGCGATTTTCTGCTGTTTGCCATATCAGAGCAATGAGTGCGAAGGTACAAAGAATGATTCCCAGGATAGATATCCAGGATTTGCTTTCGGTTTTTTTCGCCAATTTTACATTGGCAGCGTTTACAGCCGCAAAAATAATGAGAAAGCCCGCACTTCCCATCATAGAGATGCTGGATAAATCTCCGATATTTGCCAGAAATAATGCTAAAACAGCCGTTATGATTAATCCTTCTAAAGGTTTATTCCATACTTTGTCTTCAAGAAATTCAGGCAATTCACCCTCTTTGGCTATGGTGTAACTTAATCGGGCCGAACCATATAATGTGGCGTTTATAGCGGAAAATGTTGATAGTAAGGCAGCAACTGCTATGAGTGTGAATCCTGCACTTCCTAAAAACGGCTTGGCAGCCGCAGCAAGTGCATAATCTTTGGCCTGCACAATTTTATCCACAGGTAAGCTACCGACTGATACAATTGAAACTAATATATAAAGCGCAATGACAAATATGACCGCTGAATAAAAGGCTCTTGGCAGTGTTCGCTTCATATCCTTAACATCTTTGGCTGTATTGGCGATGAGCTCGAAACCTTCGTATGCCAGGAAGATGATCATTCCACCCGAAACCAATTGCAGCGATGGACTCCAGTTTTGAACGGTGATTCGTTGAGTGTTAATTCCTTGAAAACCGACGGCGACGAAAAACAACAATAACGCAATTTTAATAGCTACAACATATTGTTCAGCTTTACCGATTACTTTGGCATTAAGCATATTCAGAATGGTTGGTACGATAATACCCAAACTGATTATAATGTGTTTTATAAGCAACTGATGGGAGGAATGGAAAAAAGTAGCGCCATAACTGCCAAATGCGTATGAATAAAGGGCGAGCATGATGATGTAACTCAACCAAAGCAGGTTATTGATACTCCCGGTAAACAGATCGACCCCAAAAGCCTGATCCAGAAAAAAAACGGTACCGCCCTGACTTGGAAAATGAGTGGAAAGTTTGGAATAGGCGTAAGTAGTAATAAATGCAACGATTCCGGCGATTAAAAAAGCTACAGGTGTGCCACCATGGGCTAATTCGACAGCGAGACCAAGAACGGCGAAGATACCACCGCCAACCATACCGCCAACCCCGATCGACACGGTTTCCCAATATCCAATTTTGTTGTCATCGTTACTGCTCATGAATTTCCCCCATCATTTAGTATCTGTCTGTAAATAAATGAATTTTACAATATATAAAAATGATTTTTAACGCAAATTCATAACCGTCACACACAAAAAAAAGAAGTAATTAACGTGAGTTAGAAGCGAAATCTTCTCAAAACAGCGTCTTGAAATGAATATTTTATTTTGAAGATTTCTCCCCCCGGTCGAAATGACGCGAATGGGCGAAGAGGATGTTGAGGTAAAAAAAACATCACTCAAAGGTGTCATCTCGAACCCGTTTTTTGGGTGAGAGATCTTCCAAACAGGGATATGAAGCAGAATAAATATATAAATATATTGAATTTACGTTTATTAATTATTTCTCCCCTCGCACTCTATGGACTGTTGCCTATTGTGAATTGGAGGTTGATTTAATTTTGAATAATGTTAGGATTGGATTTTTGTTCCTGTTTTTTCAAAAAATCCCGGAAGCTTGCGGTGTTATATTCGGCCATTCCATGTCGCTCTGCCACGATATTTCCAGATTTTGATATTACGTATGTCGTAGGAATTGCAGATGTGGAGTAAACCGAGGGTAGCGGACCGTTAAGTAAATAGGTTGGAAAAGTGAATCCTTTTCTTTTGATAAATTTTTTAGCTTTCTCTCCATTCGAATCAAGTGATATCATGAGAAATGCAATATCCGGAGATTTTACCTTTTTATAGAGATTATAGATATCGGGCATTTCGGCCACACAAGGCGGACACCATGAAGCCCAAAAATTGATGAAAATTACTTTACCTCTAAATTGCTGTAAGCTGACATTTTGGCCATTAAAGGTGATTAGCGGAATATTATAATCAGCCTCTTTTTGTGACGGGGCTGAAATATGGGTATTGGGCTTGAAAATTCCTGTCCATAATATTGCCCGTTGTAATTGTCCGATGACTTCCACGTACCAACCGGTAGTGTAAAGCACAATGCCAACAACAATAATGATAATCCATTCAATAATATCTCGTTTACTAAAACTAAATTTTGACATGATGCTGAGTTCTGTCTGTAAAAGTTATGGGAAGATAAAGATTGCTTAAAATAATACATAACTAAGTAGCAATAAATATATTTTTAACGGTGTCATTCGATTCATTTTAAATACGCTTGGTATGTTTTGTATTATTACAAGGCTATGCAAGACCGTCCTTTTGCCCAATAGCTGCGGTTTCGAAGTCGCTCAGGCTTTGATATTGAACAAAATCCCTGGTTTTACAAAACCTTCTATTAATAAATTATAACGACATCCCACAATCAAGAATTTTCATTTTAGGTTATTAATAACGAGAGCTCTAAATGTTAAATTTTAGCCGGGAAATGAAGATTCTAAGATATACCATCATAATTGTCATTGGGCTGGTCATAATTTTATGGGGAATTTCATTTCTGTTATCTCGTTCGTACACCGTTGGAAGGTCGATTGTAATAGAAGCTCCGGTTGATAATGTGTTTACTTTTGTGAGCGATTTAAGAAAATGGAAATACTGGAGTCCCTGGCTTACACCCGATCCCAACATGGTGATTCATTATAATGATCGTATTGTTGGAAATAAATCCCGAATGAGTTGGAGAAGCAAGAATATCGGGGAGGGGAATGTGGTGATTGAGATTAAAGAGAGAAACAAACGAATTGCTTATTCACTATTTCTGGAAGGATTCGAAAATAAAATTCATGGCGAGTTCCTGTTTGATAGTGTCAATGGTTCAACACAGATCAGATGGATTGATAAGGGGGATTTGGGACCCAGCCCGTTATCAAAATATTATATCCTGGTGATTGAAAATACAATTGGCTCGGATTTTGAAAAAGGATTGAAAGATTTGAAAAAGGTTATGGAAAAAGGAATGATTAAATCACGTTAAAATGTCGTTAATCCTTATTTATAAATAGGTTATGAAGATTAGTATGAACAAAGGTCGGTATATTATTTAAGTAGATCTTCATTAGAATAATCTTATTAGGGATTTTATAGTCTCCATTTTCTCGGATTTATAACTATATAACCTGTATGAGATTTCTTTAAAATCGCGTGACGTGAATTGAGAATTGAGTTATGAATTCAATCATGATGAACGCTAAAACCAAATCAGCAAGATTAAAAAAGGGCGCTATCATGAAGAAATTGACAAAAAAATATTTTATTAATGCACCACTTGAACAGGTTTATGAAGCTCTGACAAATCCTGATGTAATCGAAAAATGGTCAGGAGCCCCCGCCATAATGGAAGCAAAATCCGGAGGCGTTTTTTCGTTATGGAATAGTGAAGTTTATGGTAAAAATAAACAGGTCCATAAAAACAGAATCACACAGGAGTGGCTGACAGATGACTGGGATGCACCCTCTAAAGTGACGTTGGTCTTGAAGAAAAAAGGGTATTCCACCATTATCGAGATTAAACATGAAGATATTCCGGAGTATGATTATGAAAATATTGAAAACAGTTGGGATACCTACTTCATGAGACCACTTCAAAAATTATTGGAATGTGAGTGGGTATAAAAACCTGATCCATCATTTATTAAAATCTAATTAGAAATCATTTTTTAGTCGGGAAATATGGTAATGCATTTATCCCAGGTATTTTGATGGTTCGTTTTCACAATATTAAATACTCAACATATTTGAGGAAGGCTATTCAAAACCGTTCTTTTGACCAATAGCTGCATTTTCACGACTTCGGAATCCTCCAATCCCGAAAGCATTCGGGATGCTGCGGTTCCGAAATCACTCAGGGTTTGATATTGAACAAAATCTATGGTTTGCAAAGCCTTCTTGAGCAGGTTTTAGATAAACTATTCATTATGAGATCGTAAATACATGAAAAAAATATACTTGGTAATTTGGATTCTGATGACGGCATTGCCCGTTTATGCGCAACAAGAAGAAACACTTTTTAGTGGTGGCATTGATCATGGCGGATTTGGCGGACCTGTGGTTAGTTTAAGTTCAGTTGGAGGGGAAACAGCCCTTTTTGCAGGTGGACGAGGTGGCTGGATCCTAAAGTTATCGCAGGAAAGAAGTTTCATTATTGGTGGCGGCGGATATGGACTCGTGACCGATATTAAAGCTGATAATTTCGTTCGAAATGGTCAGCAGCTTTACTTATCAATTGGTTATGGCGGAATAGAATTTGAATATGTTTATAAATCCAATAAACTGATTCATTTTAGCGGACAGGCGTTGATTGGCGGTGGCGGTGTTAGTTATCGTTTCAAAGATCAGGAGGATACTTTTGATACCGATTCCTTTTTCGTTTTTGAGCCGGGGGTGAATGTAATCCTCAATATTACACATTTCTTTAGAATGGGTGGAGGTATAGGGTACCGGTTTATCAGTGGCTCTGAACTGCCGGGAGCAACGGATTCTGATTTAAGTAGCTGGGCCGCGGTTTTGACATTTAAATTCGGTAAGTTTTAAAAAGGAAGAGAATCGTGTTTTGGGTTTCTGTAAAAAAGGACGTCGCAGCTTTTGACGTCCTATTATCTGAATTAAGTTATTGTTCAAATCGCTAATCAGGGATATCGATAAATGGCTGCAATGTCAGTGCCAAGCGGCATCTCTTCTTTGGCAATTACGTAAACAGCTCCATTATTGTTAATGGTATCGATGGCAGCTTCATTGAATAGATCAATGCTATCTATTTTGGGTACTTCCTGAACATAAACCAGATTTTTGGAATGGTCATAGTTACCCCAGCGGGCTTTACCTTTCGCAATGAAGAGTGTGTCAATTTTCCCGACATGGGCAGCTTTTATGACATCATGTAAATCTGTAGATGTTTTTGTTGTATCAGACAGATGGCCATATCTCTCTAAATCCTCATTCAATTCTTCTCTATAGAAATCTCGCATGATATTCCATGCCGATTCATTAAGCCTTTCGTTACTTATCCGGTCCGGATTCCCTTTTATTATGGGTTCCTTCAACAGATTATACTTATTCACGTCGTGATATAAAGAGGTGATTTTTTCAACACCAGCCAGGATTAAAGGTTCATTATGATTTTTTAAATGGGTCGTAACTTTGTTTTCGATTTGATTGATAAAATTTTCAAGATGTTTCCTTTCATCATCCGTTCCTATTCCATGGCCATGGTAAACAGATGATCGGCCAGGGGCACCAGAATGTACCTGAACCTGTTTTTGCATGACATAGAAACGCATAAAATCTTTATAATTAGTCGGCATGCCTTCCAGTTTAATGGGTTCGATACCGGATATAGTGGATTTTAGAAAACGGACATTTTTTTTACTCAGAGCCAGCAAATAATAAGTCCCGTCATATATGATCTCAGGCAACAAAGAGGAAAGAATAAAACGCTTGCCAACATGTACCCGCTCATCAAATGATATCGGTACTCTGAAATAATTAAAATAATTGGAATTGCAGAACAGAGCCAGGCCCTGATCCTGATGTTGCCAGAAATCGTCATTGGGCAGCAAATCATATGCTTTTGACAGGATCTTTTTAATATCACTTTCAGAACTGCCTGTTTGGGCTAGGGTTTCTTCAACTTGTTTTAGTAAATTTTTAAACCGAATAGGGTCTTGTTCAACGCGATCTCCTTTTATATGGGTTGGCATGTAAATAGTGACGTTATTATCGTCGTTCATATGCTCAATTAGCAGCTTTATGTCATCTCTGTTAACCACGGAAGCCTCCGATTCTTTTATTATGGATTACATGGTTTTACTTAGTTTATTTTCTACACTTGGTAACAAAATCAAACAAATCATGATTCAATGTTCCATACTTTAAAAATAGATGCAGGAATGCCAGATAACTATACGATTAGGTTTTTATAATGTTTAACTGTTCTTATAAAGGAGGAATTCATCGTGCAAAAATAAAAATACTTGAGTACTTTAAAATGAATATTAACGTGAGGTTTGGATAAGAATCGCAGAGTTGTAATAATTACATTGAGAATACGACCTGTGAAAATATAACCTATCTTGACGACGGACCGAGGACACAGAGCTGTTTTGATGCATTAAACATGATTCCGATACCGAACTCACGTTGATTATACGGTTTTTCAGAATAAATAATGTTTAATTACTATCAGAGCATTTCTCTGTCGTCTGTGGTCGGTTGTCGGTGGTCATAGAATAATCTAATTTAACAGCTACTTTAATTAAGTTGATAGATTATAAGCTTAAACGAACCTCACGTAATATTAATATTCATTTAATGCAGCTTATAGATTTATGATGAAATCTTTATCGTACATATCAAGTGCCTTTTTCTTTGTATTGGCTGTTTATTTCATCGTGGTAGGAAATTTGAACATTTATTGGACGATATTTTTTTTGATCGCCCTAACGGTTATTTTATTTGAAAAACGGTATTTCAACAAAAAGAATGAGGTTACGAGATCGTAATTATTTTATCATCAGGAGAAGCTTATCATAATTAGATTTGGGTTAGGAATCGTTTTACCATGCACATCTTCATATTGATAAAAAGATTATAATCTTATTAAGTAGCTATAATACCTACATTTATAGTAGAAGAACGGTTTTGCATAGCCTTATAGAAGCTATAGTGTATAATTTAGATGAAAATCCAATAAGTATCAGTGTATTAGATTTCTAAAAAAAAATCTTTTTCTTCGATTAAATTTTGAAGATGAAAAAAAAGTCCATATCCAAAACATTTTCCCCTTTTCAGGAATTCGTTAGAACGGAATCATTTTCAGGTGTTTTGCTAATCATAGCTACGCTTTTAGCATTACTTATTGCCAATACATCGCTAAACCAATATTACCGTCAGCTGCTTACTACTTCTTTCTCCATCGGATTTTCCGGTGTTATATTGGACAAACCGCTCATTTTATGGGTTAATGACGGTTTAATGGCTCTTTTCTTTTTACTTGTTGCGCTGGAAATTAAAAGAGAACTTTTTTTTGGACAATTAGCGGGTTTTCAAAAAGCCATACTTCCGGTATTATCAGCAGTGGGAGGAGCATTTTTCCCGGCCATAATTTTTTTAGTTCTGAATTACGGAACTAAATACAGTCAGGGTTGGGCTATACCGATGGCTACAGATATCGCTTTTGCAATAGGAATTTTGAGTCTGTTAGGAAGATATATTCCAATATGGGCTAAAGTCTTTATAACAGCTCTTGCTGTAGCAGATGATCTGTTTGCCATTTTGATCATCGCAATATTTTATACCGATAAGCTCTATGCTGTACCATTAATTGCAGGTTTAATAATGGTTTTGATTTTAGGGATATTCAATCTTTTTAAAATCAAAAAGCTACGGTATTACATTCTTGTTGGGATTATTTTATGGGTAGCTATTCTGAAATCAGGAATACATGCGACAATAGCGGGAGTACTGTTGGGTTTCATGATTCCGCTATCTCAACATGTTCCCATAAAAGACATCTATAAGGATATCCTCTCCTCGTTGAACAAATATGTTCCCGATCATAAACACGATCAATCGTTGAAAATTGATCCTGAGCACCGGGAGACCATGTTAAATTCCGTTCATGATATCGTAAAGCATTCGGAGTCTCCTTTACATCGATTGGAGCACGCAATGAATCCTTTTGTCGGCTATGTAGTGATGCCTGTCTTTGCATTTTTTAATGCGGGAATTACACTAAATGGGTCGATTTTGACAGATGCATTTCAATCAACACTCGTCTGGGGTATTATTTTAGGACTCTTTTTTGGGAATCAGATAGGCATATTTGGGGTCAGCTGGACCCTTACCAAATTTGGCCAAACTGATCTTCCTGTTAATAACCAAACGCGCTCCGTTCTATACGGACTTTCCTGTCTGGGGGGGATCGGTTTTACGATGTCGCTATTTATCAGCAATTTGGCCTTTACAGATCCACATACACTCGAATTATCAAAGATTGGAATACTCACTGCGTCTATTTTGAGCGCCTTTGTTGGTCTTCTAATCTTGCGATGGTCCTATAAAAAATAACGGTTCTCATTATTTCAAATGCTGAGAGAACCAATTCCCCGCCAAATGTGCAACCTCCTCCAATTTTCCAGGTTCCTCAAATAAATGCGTAGCCCCGGCAACAATCGCAATATTTTTCTCAGACTTAAGACGATTGAACGCCTGTTGATTCAATTCCAATACCCCGTAATCTTCGCCACCAACTATAAGCAGAGTCGGAGATTTTATCTGATCAAGTATATCCATTGCAAGATCGGGCCGGCCACCTCTGGAAACAATGGCTTTTATTTTAATACCCATTTTGGCTGCCGCTTTAAGCGCGGATGCCGCTCCGGTACTTGCTCCAAAATATCCAATAGGCAATTTCTTGAGTTCAGGTTGATCCAGTACCCACTCGGTTACACGTAATAACCGTTCCGTTAATAACGCGATATCGAAACGGTTTTCATATTTACGATCCTCTTTCTCCGTTAGCAGATCAAATAACAAGGTACCGAATTTTTGTTGATGTAGTTCCTCGGCAACAAAATTATTACGCGGACTAAGCCGGCTGCTGCCACTTCCATGCGAAAAAAGCACTAATCCCTTCGCGTTTTCAGGAACGATTAGTTTTCCTTCCAAAGAAACTTTTCCAGCTGGTATTTGTATGAGATTATCAATTGTCAGTTTAGGTAATATCTTCATGATCTTAATAGTTTGGTCTCCTGATAAATGCATGGATCTTATCACATGATAATATTTAGAGCGGAATATCGATGAATTATTACAATAATCCCATCTTTCTGTTGGGATGGGATTATTGTTCTCATGAATTAAATCAGATTATACAGATGAAAGTTATTTAACCAATGTTCACGCGATGATCGGGCTCTTAGCTTTGATATTGATCTTTTTCTCAGCCAATCTGGAAAGTTCGTGGTCGTACTTTTTCTCTTCTTCCAGATTTTGGTGCATAAGTTCAGCGACTTTCATCAATCCGATGGTATCTGCGTATGCGGCGGCAGTACCATAACCGGCAATTTCGCAATGTTCGATATGTTGAATGGAATTGATAATGCCGGCATCAAGAACTTCAGGATCCGAGCATTTTTTGGCGAGTTCCATGCTTTCATTGATTAATCCGCGCATCGAATCACATGTCTCTTCCTTGGATTTTTCATTCATTTCCCGGAAGGTACTTTCGAGACGTTCCACTTGTTTTTTAGTGGTCTCGGTATGTTTGGTTATGATTTGCTTTAAATCGGTAGAATTCACCTTGGATTTTAATTTTGGGAGAGCTTCTAATTGTTGTCTCTCACTATCATAAAGGTGTTGTATTTGTTGAATCAGCAAATCACGTAAAGTGGTGATCTCTTTCATAAAATGACCTCAATAAATTAATGGTAATTGCTCTTTGTATGATCGTGTATTATTAATTTACAGGTCGATATTTATTTCATTATACAGATAGCCATATATTCAAAGTGATAAAAAACAGTATTTTGTGGTGGGGTAAAATCCTACGTTTTTATCAAAATTGGAAGAGAGTGGTAAGCGAGAGGGCTGACGCAGCGTTCATCACCCCCAAAATAATACTTTAATCGATATTTCCGTGATGTTCCATATTCCAACGTTCCCAAAAATGTTTCAGATCCTGTTCGGAGAGTTCGGAATATTCCTGATAGCCCGCGGGAATAGATTTGCAATTACGATATGACTCTAAAACAATAACATCGTTGACAAGGGATTCTATGAGAGTGACAATATTTTTGTCCGCTACAGGTGCAGCGACAACAATTTCTTCAGCTTCTTGATTTTGGCATAATTTGATGGCTGCTTGTAAACTTGCTGCCGTTACAATACCATCATTAATTAAAATTACCTTTTTCCCTTTTAGATCCGGCAAAGGTTTTCCATTTCGCAACTCATCCTTTAGACGGATTATTTCTTTCATTTGATCGTTAACGATGTCTTCAATCGTTTCATCAACCAGATCTTTCTGAGCAATATCAGCAATGTATCGACTTCCATCCTCAGCAAGAGCACCGAATGCGGCTTCCGGATTATGTGGATAATTAAGTCGTGCAGTTAGCAAAATAGAATAATTTACGTCCAGCTTTTTTGCTGCATGATACCCAACTTCAACACCACCTGGAATCAAGCCGAGTATAATGGAATTCGCTTGTTGATATTTGGTTAATAATTTCGCGAGTCGCTCACCCGCTTCTGCTCTGTTTCGTAACATATCGTATCTCTTAGTTAAATAGTGATTAAATGAATATTTCGGCTTGTCGCCCCTCCCTCATAAAAATAAAATAGTCTGAATTCGAGATAAGATGATCAATCACTATTTTGGACTTTAGACAGGAAAGGATAATGTTAACCCGGATTATTCACCAAGAAATTTTGTCGTGATCAAGCATTTTAAAATTCAACGCAGAGCACGGCCAAATTTCGCAGCTTTTTTTAGCGTCCTCAAAATCGAGGACCAATTTATTTTTTATAAGTTACCTTTTTACAATATGATATGTATTAATTTATATTGGTTACGTGAATAATTCGGGTTAACTGTTCACTGAAATTATATCGTCCATTGGCATAAAGTTTATTTGATACTGCGTTTCCATAATTTCCCTATGTCGAATTCACGTTAAAATGTTTTTTTTGGTCTTTATGATAAAAATCAAAAAATAGTGATGAAGTCGGGTATTCAATCTGTACATCTGTTAAATGGAAATATCCGCTTTATTTAAAGTAATCAATGAAATGAGAAGGAAACCATTTAAAAATTTATAATGTGTCTCGATATTTAATCTTTTGGAATTTGGTCCATATCTATGAGAGTTAAAGCATTTTTGGGAGCAAAACCCTGCGCATCGTTATTGAAATAACAAAAGACATTTCGTTTCTTATGATGTTGTTCGCCTATAAAACCACGCCAAGGCATTAATAATTTTTTCGTGTATGAACCTTCATAGGCACTACCCGTTCCGTGTAAACGAATATAGACAGTGTCGGAAGTGAGCTCTTTTGGGGTGATAAAACCATTTAATTCATAGATGCAGAATGTAATATTATGATCTTTCAAAAGCTGCAGACTATCCTGATTTATCCAGCTATGATTCCTAAATTCAAAGACGTAAGTGTGTTCTGGTGATAAAGAATTTATAAATGATTGCAGCCGATCAAAATTAAATTTCCAATTTGGTGGCTGTTGAAAAAGGATAGGTCCGAGTTTCTGATCAAGCAGAACGATACGGTTCATGAATTTTTTTAAACTGCTTTTTGGATCTTTGAGTTTTTTCATATGCGTGATATATCGGCTGGCTTTCACGCTAAAAATAAAATCATCAGGAACTGAATTTTTCCATTGAACAACCGTCTCCTCACTGGGTAGATTATAGAAGGTGCTGTTTATTTCAACGGTCTTAAATTTTTGGGAATAGTAGGATAACAGATCACTCTGACTGATATCTTCCGGATAGAAATTGCCAATCCAGTGTTTATAATTCCATCCGGAAGTTCCAATGAGGATCTGTGATTTATTGCCGGGCATAACGCCCCATCAATTGACCTTCCGCCAGGATATGGCCTTTCATGGCATCAATTAATTGTGGCTTCGTAGCTCCAGGTTTTAGATTCAAAACGGTATCCAAAGCATATATTTTGAAAAAATATCGGTGGGTGCCTGAAGGGGGACATGGTCCGCCATATCCCAGTTTTTTGAAACTGCTTGTACCATTAATCGCGCCGTTCTTCAGTTGTTCACCACTGGAGGTATGTTCGGATAATTGTGTTACATTCGGTGGAATATTATAAAGCACCCAGTGGATCCATGTTTGACCAGGAGCATCCGGATCTTCAACTAAAAGAGCTAAGCTTTTAGCTTTGTCGGGCACATCCGACCATTGTAAGGGTGGTGATATATTCTTTCCGTCGCAAGTATACTGGACCGGAATTTTTTCCCCTTCTTTGAAAGCGGAACTTGTTAATTTTATGCTCATTTTTGCATCCTTTTTATCTTGTGAACAGGCATTGGTAATTGTCAGAAAACAAACCAGAACTGATAATAGCACAGACAGTTTTAGAGCAGTATTTTTCATATAGCGCTTCAGAATTAATCTTTGTTTCATAACAAAAGTATAGTCTCACATTATGCTCAGTAACCTTTGATTGATCGAAAATTATATTCAAGAATTATCAAAAAAAGTATTCATTCTTAACATTTGTAATTATTAATTGGTTTTCAAGTAATTGTAGTTAAAATATTCTACAGTAAATTTTCAAAAGTAATTATAGAAGGCTTTGGAAAACCGTTCTTTTACCCAATATCTGCATTTTCACGACTTCAAAATCCTCGAATATAATCAATAGGCTCTGGTTATGAAGTCGCTCAGGCTTTGATATTGAACAAAAGTCCTGGATTTGCAAAGCCTTCTATAACGTTGTTTCAAATATCATTTTTTCTTCGGATAGACTCGCACATAATCATTAAAGCTATCAAAGAGTTATCAGAGTTGATATTAAAATATAATTAATGGTATAAACATATATGTATATTTATCAAAAAATTAAAAGTTATTAACGTT
>DATFMK010000148.1:0-3019 GCA_035267005.1 Balneolales bacterium | reverse complement strand
CTTTGAAGTCAGAATAAAGTTTCACGATCTCCTGGATATGATCTTCGGAAATTTCACGGCGTTTACTTCCCAAGCTCTTTCGCATTGGATCCCATAATTCCGTGGCATCAATGAGTTGTACATAGCCTTTTCTATGAGATTGCTTTCGATTGGTTAAGATCCAGATATAGGTAGCAATGCCCGTATTGTAAAATAATTGTTCCGGTAGGGCGATAATGGCTTCAAGCATGTCATTTTCCAGAATCCAGCGACGAATTTCGCTTTCTCCACTTCCGGCATCTCCTGTAAATAGTGGTGAACCATTGGCAACTACGGCGATACGGCTCCCACCGGTTCCATCGTCCTGAACCGGCGCCTTGTGAGAAAGCATATCAAGCGTAAATAACAACTGACCATCACTGGAACGGGGCAGTCCTGCCCCAAAACGTCCGGCGTAACCGCGATGCGATTCTTCCACAACCGCATGTTTATCCTGTTTCCAATCCTTCCCATAAGGCGGATTGGCCAGCATGTAATCAAAAACTTCCCCGCGATGTTTGGGATCCGATAGTGTACTTCCCTGATAAATATGTTCGGCATCCCGGCCATCCGGCGTTTTCAGGAAGAAGTCACTTTTACAAACCGCAAACGTTTCGGGATTCAACTCTTGTCCATATACCCGAACATCGGCGGTATCATTCATGGAAATGATCTTATCTTTGGCGATACTCAACATCCCGCCCGATCCCGCTGTCGGATCATAGATTTTGACGACCAGTTGTTCTTCCTTCAAACGATCCAGATCCGGTGCCACCAAGATATCCGACATCAAATGAATGACTTCACGCGGGGTAAAGTGTTCTCCAGGGTTTTCATTGGTCGCTTCGTTGAACTTCCGGATAAGCTCTTCGAAAATGTATCCCATTTCCAGGTTTCCAACCACATCCGGATGCAGGTTGATCTCATTAAATTTTTGAATGACCAAGAATAAAAGATTGGCTTGTTCCAGCTTCCGAATCGTATGTAGAAAATCAAAATGCTCAAGCACATCACGCATATTCTCCGAAAAACCATTGATGTAATTTCGAATATTAGCCGCGATGTTCTCGGAGTCTTCTAATAGCTTCTCGAAATCATATTTGGAAGTATTATAAAACGCATATCCGGAAGCATCCCGTAACAGCTCATCCAAATTATCAAGCTTGTCCTTATACTTCTGGTAGGTTTTAAAAACTTCAGCTTTTGTCGGTTGTAAAACACTGTCAATACGTTTCAGGACGGTAAAAGGAAGAATGACATCCTGATACTTACTGCGCTTAAAACTGTCTCTGATCAAATCCGCTACCGACCAGATAAATGATACTTTCTCTCCAAAATTATTCATGGGATATACTATACAATGTGATAAAGTTCCACATCACTTATGATAAAGAGCAAAAAAAACACCAGGGTAATAGTTAATGCTCCATATAAAATTCGTAGGTGTTATTTACGTAAATATTGGCAGAAAGTGAAGAATAAATGATATGAAATTTGGCGAGGTGGGTGATGGTGTTGGTGACACATTTCAATAATAAGAGTAAACAGTGTATGGATCATGTCCTATTAGTAGCTTTTGAAACTGTAAATACAAAAACTGTTTAAATGTGGTTCCTAACAATCGACAAACCCTAATCTTTTGATCAAAATGATTTAATGTTTTTTTTTAGCCGTTTTTACCTCTTAAAAGCACATCCTTATTTATTATTTGTTTGCTATCCCCGCCTTTAATACATTATTGCAGTATCAATTAGAGTTAAGTAAGCCGTTGGTTTATAAAAACATGTGGAGTTTTTTAAAATTATCAGGAGGTTCTTAAATGACTTATCATCAATATCAGAAGTATACCCGCATCAAAAAACGGAGATTATGTACTGGGATTATTGTTTTCTACCTATTTATCATAGTTGCTGCTTCGAATGCTCAAAGTCTGATGCAGTCCTGGAGCAAAGATCCACAAATCGGTGTTGAATGGTACAAGCCTTCCTTTGCTGGTTCCGAATATACAACTATGACGGGTATAGGCTTTTTCAGTATGGATATACCGGTAAATACAGGATTACGAATTAAAGCTGATATACCTTTTGGTTATTACAGTACCAGATTATATCAGAATGACAGTAAATTTTCCATCTTTAATCCCTATATAGGAATAGAACATAATATCCATAATTCACCATTGGCCGTTGATTTTGGTGTCAGGTTAGGACTTAGTGATAATAGCTTATTCTTCATTAATGAGAACTCTAATTATTACCGTTTTTATGCTGCAATTCCTAAAACCTGGATTTTACGTGCTAATCTTCATTATTTAAAGCATCTTCCGATGGGTTTTTCTTACCAGTTCCTTTTTGGTAGTTATGTTACCTTGCCGCCAAACAAAGGCTATGGAAAAAGTGAATGGTATCTAAATTATGGAGTACATACACGTTATCAATATCAGCAGTTACTGGTTGGTGCAGGTATTAAAGGTATCTCTATTCTAACGAACGCATTTGTGATAGCATCGAATGGTACAACCACAAAAAAATACCGATTCTCCCATCAGTTTTATTTCGAAATTGGAAGCACTCTGCAAAACTGGACTCCCACTATATATATGGCTTTCCCTTTTGACGATTATATATCTGGCACAAGCCAATTGAATTATATCCTGGGATTTAGATTGAATATCCATTTGCCTGTAAATCCAAATGGGTAATTAGTATAACAGTTATTGTCGTTTTCCTTAATGATTATACTTTCTGATCCCTTCTTTATTCGTAATAAGGTTTTTCTCGTTTTGAGATAGGTTTTATAGCGGAGAGGCAATCGGAATCCTTAAAAGCAAAAATCCGGGCGCGAAAGGCTATACCTTAATACTGCCTTATATAACCTCTTATCCAAATAAAAGCTACCAAACGCTGTCATCCCGAATGAATCGAGGGATCTCTCAACGGTAAGGTGTCTTTCATAGGTTTCTATACAGGTTGAAATTTAAGAGCGTTGATAGATTCCTCCA
>DATFMK010000147.1:0-4450 GCA_035267005.1 Balneolales bacterium | reverse complement strand
AGTACTGGCAACCGCTCTGTCTTTTCGGCTATATATAATAGAAAAACCGAACTATATGATTAAATGAAGGCTATGCAAAAACCGTTCTTTTGCCCAATATTTGTCCCGAAGCCGCTCAGACTTTGATATTGAACAAAATCTCTGGTTTTGCAAAGACTTCTAAATAGAAGTTTAATAATCTGTTGTCTGAAATAACAAAAAAAATGAATATAATATTATTAAATAGAAAGGCATATAAAAGGAAATAATTAATCCGTATTTTAAGGCCTGTTTTTAATATACATTATTTTTTTATTGAATTTATGCAACAATGGTATAATAATTAATAAGAGGAGATGTTAATATGGAAATAGATTTAACGAAACCTTGATATTTTAAAACTTGAAAAGATTAGGTTATTTATATATTATAAATTTCGCTTAATAGTATCCTGGTGGGTTTAAATAAAGGGAAACGATACGTGGGAAAAAATAAAATTGCGAAAATAAAGAAACAGTTAAATATTCGTAAGTACAATAAAAATTGAATATACGTCTGGTAAAGTTTCTTTATATTGGACTGAAGTTAGTGCGAGGCTTCTTATAAAATATGTATACAGTTTTAGTTATAGATGATGACGAGCCGTTACGTATAGTGCTAGAGCATATATTATCAACAGAATTTAATGTATTGCTGGCTCATAATGCGCAAGAGGCTATAGATTTGCTTAGTGGTCATTCGGTAAATTTAATTTTATCTGACATTTATATGCCGGGAATGAATGGTATACAGTTACTCGAATCCTTACAGGCGGATGCGGATAAAAAAAATATTCCGGTATTAATAATGACCAATTTGCCTTCTGATGAAAAGAAGGAAGCCGCTCATCACTTGGGTGCAGCCGATTTTATCGATAAAATGTTACTTCATCAGGATAAAAAAGCATTTCTGAACCGGGTACGTTTGAAAGTTCTGACAGATGTAAATCTTCCTGACCTGGATGAACATTTAAATAATAAAAAACAAGCTATTATTCGCTCTTTAATGAACGAATCGGCTTTTGGTAGTTTTAAGACTATCACCAATATTTTATGCAAACAACTACATGATTTATTTCAGGTCGATTACAGCAGCTTTTGGCTTACCAAAAATAATAATCCCAAACTGATTACTTCCTATAAAGATGATAACATACCGGTTCCTTCCTATTCAGCGGATAAGTTAGTTAAAGAATCGGATTTTCAAAAACTAATGAACGAAAAACAGGCCTATTTCAGCAACCACGTTTACGATCGTGACTCTGGTATCATGAATACTTATTCGGTGGAAAATAAAATTACGGCGGAAATCGGATTACCTGTTTTTGCTGTGAATGAAAAGAATTTACTGCTGAATAACATGAAAATTTCAGCTAACGATTCCATTTTTGCTTTTCTAGATATCAAGAGGAAAAAATTGTTTTCAACCCAGGAGTTTGAATTGTTGAAAAATCTGACAAAACAGATGAGTCCGGCTTTTTGGCGTTTGTACCAGCAAGATTAATTTTAAATTCGAGGACAAGCTTTGGTCTTATTAATTTTAGAAGGCACATATCCCTGGTACCGTGGTGGCGTTAGTGAATGGGTTCATCACTACTTAGAAGCTTTTCCTGATTACGATTTTAAAATATTACAAGTCGCTACCGATGAATATTTAGACCGGGATATTAACGATTCATTATATAATCTTCCCTCAAATGTTCAGAATTTTGTACGAATTTTGCCGCCGGATTTGGATTGTGATTGGACGGAAGAATCAGCGAGATGGAAGTTAGCTAATGAAAAAACAGTAGAATCCATATTGAAAGACGTGGATACTATTCATGTGACCAACACGGGTTTTGCGGGTTGGCTGGGTTCTGAGTTGGCGGTCGAAACTGATATTCCACTCGTTCTGACCGAGCACGCCATTTATTGGAAAGAGATTGATATGGGTGCGATAGCACTCGAATGCGGATATAAAATTCCAGCAACCAAAGAGCAAAGACAAAAATATGTAGAAATGTTTCGTCATATGGCGAAGGTGATTTATCAGCGAGCAGATGTCGCCGTCAGTGTTTCCGAATGTAACACTGCGAAAGAATATTCTTTGGGTGTTGCCGAGAAAAAATATATCCCAAACGGAGTTGCCGAATATTTTTTTAGTAACCGGAATGTTGAAACAAAGAAATTGGAATTGACCGTTGGTTGGATTGGCCGATGTGCCAAAATGAAAAATCCGATGCGTTTTTTTTCATTAGTTGATGCTTTCAGGGAAATTTCAAAAATTACAGTTTCTTTTAAGATGATGCTCAGTGATGCCGGTGAAGAACATTTGAAGCAGGAAGTCATTGTTCATTCCAAACACTATCCTGAAGTCGAGTTGATATGGAATGAGCCCGCCAAAAATCATATCGGTAGTCTGGATGCATTATGCATCACAAGTTATAATGAATCACAGCCTCTTGTTTTATTTGAGGCGATTGCAAGTAAGGCGTTACCGGTCGGCTGGAGTGCCGGAGATGCCAATAGTAAATTTGGTTTGTTTGTTGATCAGCAAACTTCGGCTGATGACCTTGCAAACGAAATTATGCTTTTATGGTCAAATAAAAATCAATGGAAACATAAGGTGGATGCTTGTTATGATTTTGTTAAGATACATCATACATGGCATTCCGTTTTCGGAAAATATCGGGAAATTTTTGAAACTATCGTTTAAAATGTAGAGTATAAAGATCCTGAAGAAGTAATATCAATAACTGGGGATTCTTCAGGATTATTATTCTTTTTTATTAAATCATCTATGGGCTTGGAGAAAAAACCGGTAATATTATTACAGACGGAGGGTGCGTATCCGTACAGCGGTGGTGGAATATCCACATGGGCTCAATCGCTATGCCGGGATCTTGACGGTAAAATCGACTATATCCTGTTTACATTGACCGGGACGCCCAATACCACGCTTCACTACGAATTGCCGGATAATATTAAATCCATTATGAAAATCCCGCTTTGGGGTGCGGAGGATCCGGTCTTGTATTATGATAGTGAGCGATCATACTCCAGTCATTTAATGAAAAAAAGCAGAACGACTCCGGAGATAATTGAATCGTATTTTTATCCGATTTTCATGGATTTTGTGGAGTGTGTTCTGGAACCTCAGAATACGAGAGATAAATCCCCTGAAATTATCTATGGAATGTGGAAGTTTTTTCAACATTTCGATTATAAAAAAACGATGACGGATATATTCCTGTGGGAATATTTCAGAGACCGGTTATACTTTCATTACAGAGATTTATTCCGAGAATATCAAAGTGAGCTGCCACGTCTAATGGATATCACAGTCGGGATGCGTTGGTTTTATCATTTCTTAATGCCCATAGCCGCTTCCTATCCCAAAGTAGACATGACTCATTCTTCCCTTTCCGGTTTTCCGTCGATACCTTCTATCGTTTTAAAATATGAATACGGAACTCCAAGTTTGATCACCGAACATGGTGTATTTATCCGGGAACGCCATATTAATATCAGTAACACGGACTTCCGATATTTTTCAAAGAAAATGCTGCTCGATTTATCAATTGTGATTACTTCCGCCGCCTATCAATCTGTAGATCAGATCAGTCCGGTTGCCCACTTTAACACGAAATGGGAACAGATTTTCGGAGGTCAGGAGGAGAAAATTAAAGTGATACACAACGGAATAGATCCCAATTATTTCCTTCCCAAGCCCAAACCACTGGAAACAAGGGATATTCCGACTGTTGTTGCTGTAAATCATATCTTCCCGCTGAAAGATATTGAAACGATGATCCGGTCCTGCGCGATAGTGAAAGAATCCATACCTAATATCCAATATCGTGTATATGGAAGTTTGACTGTAGATGTGGATTATGTGAAAACATGCCAGAATTTGATTAAAGAATTGGCGCTGGAGGAGAACTTTCTATTGATGGGTTTTCACTCAAATCCTCAGGAAATCTACAATGAAGGGGATCTGTATATCCTGACTTCATTTTCCGAAGGATTGCCCTATACGGTAATGGAAGCTATGTGTTGTGGCCGTCCGGTTGTAACCACTGATATTGGTGGGGTGAGTGAAATTGTGGGTGATGATGGTATTTTATGTAAACCACATAATCCGCATCAGATTGCTGTTGCTGTGACGAGCCTTTTGAAAAATAATAATCTGCGGATTCGTTTAGGCCGGGCTGCGCGCGAGCGTATTATTCTGAATTTTAACGAAGATAATACGACGCAAACCTATTATGATACCTATATGAATTTTATCAATAGACCTAATAAACCTTTAAAATATAATGTGAGAGTAGAGTCGGTAAATCAGCTATTAGATTATTTATCTGACTGATAGTTGCAAATGATAGCGGATGCCCCTAACATAAAAGAACAAAATATTCAGGAACTGATCCATGATGTTAGAGATCGGATCG
>DATFMK010000146.1:0-5060 GCA_035267005.1 Balneolales bacterium | reverse complement strand
ATGAATATAAATGTTGAGACTATAAAAGATATAAATGTATCACCTGGAAAACTGATAACCCCACGAACGCCCAGAAAAGATTGGATCATTGGTGAGAGGATCAGAACGGGTATCGTCGCGATCAGAGAAATCCAGAATCTTTTCTTAAAATCAGCCATCATGTGAGCATGATGTCCGCTGTGTCCATTATGATTACCATGATCATCATGATTATGCTCATGATCTCCATGACTGTTTGACTGTTCGCGTCTCTCGTGCTCAGGATCTTGAGTTGAATGATGTTGTTCTTTATTCATGAAAGAGCTGAATTATTTTGAATAGTTGTTCTGGAAGGCTTTGCAAAACCGCTCTTTTGCCCAATATCTGCATTTTCACGACTTCGAAATCCCTGGTTTTGCATAGCCTTGTTCTAAAAATTTCTGATTCAATCTTTCCACTTATTACCTATGTACTTTTTAAAGCTTAAATCAAGCTGAAAATGATTTGATTCTCCTCCCTAAAGAATTGAGATAAATCAAAGAGATATAAACTTTAGTTGTTATGATAACATAAGAATGAGTATCGACGTTCAAAATCAACCTATTGATCGAAAAGGAGTTTTTTAAACGGACAGATAATGGACACAGAGCTTTCGGAATAGCATAACATCCTGGGAGGGAGGTAACGAGATATCGGTGTGTAAATAAAGAGATAACACTATCTCGTTGCAGGGATCAGTCCTGCAACGCCGGTTCGGACGCTCTGCGTCTTATTATCAAGAATGAAATGTTCAAAACTTTCATAAATTGGAACTAATAGCTTTCTCTTCCTCAATAAATATCCGTTAATTTTTTCAACACGATAAGAATTAATTCGTTAATTTTGTCATTCTAAACCAAAAGAGAATGGACAAAAAGAAAAATTTAAAAAAGAAGGGGAAAGGTTCGAAACCGCAGCTTTCGACGTTGATTAAGCCTTACATGAGGATGATTGTGCTTCTGGTTTTTTTGGCTCTCATCGGTAACGGCGTTAATCTTGTTATACCTAAGATTATTTCCCATGGTATCGATTCGTTCTCCAATGGGGCTTACAAATTTCGCACGATAGCCATTGAATTTTTATCCGCTACATTGGTTATTTTTGTCTTTACTTATCTCCAGAGTGTAGTTCAAACCTATACTTCTGAAAAAGTGGCACGAGATCTTAGAGAGAAGCTTTCCGAAAAAATATCCCGTCAAAGTTACGCATACATCCAAAAAGCCAATCCATCGACATTGCTGACGAATCTCACGTCTGATGTGGACGCCGTTAAATTATTTGTGTCTCAGGCCGTAGCTTCCATCGCTTCTTCTCTTTTTATCATCATCGGTACGACTATTCTATTACTGACCATCAACTGGCGCCTTGCATTGACCGTTATTGCGATTATTCCGATTATTGGCGGTACATTTTACGCGGTTTTGAAACGCGTACGTGTATTATTTAAGAGGAGTCGGGAAATTATCGATTGGCTTAACAAAGTAATTAACGAGAGCATTCTGGGCGCGGCGATCATCCGCGTGATGAACTCACAGCAAACGGAATTTCAAAAATTTCTCTCGGCCAATACAGAAGCTAAAAATATCGGGATATCTATACTCACCTTATTTGCCACACTGATTCCAATTATTACTTTTGTCGCTAATCTGGCCACATTATCCGTACTGGCATTAGGTGGACATTTTGTCATTAACGGCAGCATGACGTTAGGAGAATTTGCGGCTTTCAACAGTTATATCAGCATCCTTATTTTCCCGATCATTACCATTGGTTTTATGAGTAATGTGATTGCCCGCTCATCTGCTTCTTATGTGAGGATTGATGGAGTTCTGAAAGCTAAAGAACCTGTCGTAAGCGGAACGATTGACAAATTCCTGCAAGGGAAAATCGAATTGAATAATATAAATCTTGTATATGGTGAGAAACCCGTATTGAAAAATGTCAGTTTCACCATTCCGCCCAATTCACGGACGGCGATTATAGGTCCGACTGCCGCAGGTAAAAGCCAGTTATTATACCTGTTAACCGGATTAATCCGCCAAAATTCCGGTACAATTCAATTTGATGGAAAGAATATTGAGGCATTCAAAAAAGATACCTTTCATAGAGAGATTGGCATTGTGTTTCAGGAAAGTGTGATGTTTAATCTCAGTCTGAGGGAAAATATAGCATTTAACAATCATGTTACTGATAAATCCATTGAAAAAGCGATTGAAACTGCTGAATTGAAGGATTTTGTCGATTCGCTGCCCGATAAATTGGATACTATTGTTTCGGAGCGGGGAACAAGTCTTTCTGGCGGACAAAAGCAGCGGATTATGCTTGCACGGGCGTTGGCACTCCATCCTAAAATTTTGTTACTGGACGATTTTACGGCACGGGTCGATTTCCAAACAGAACAGAAAATTTTAACCAATGTGATGAAAAACTACCATGATATCACGTTAGTTACCATTACTCAAAAAATAGCATCCGTTAAAAAATTCGATCAAATAATACTTTTGATGGAAGGAGAAGTAATCGCGACCGGTAAACATAAAGATCTCCTCGAAAATTGTCCTGAGTATATTCAAATTTATAATTCTCAAAGAAGTACGAGCTCCTATGAATTACAATCTTAACATAGCATCTGACAAAGAAAGTCAGAAGTCGGCATTTGCTTCATTGAAGAATTTATTGTCCCATTTGGTGGATGAAAAAAGCCTGTTGATCAAGTCATTTGCTGCCATGGTGGTAACAGCTGTATTAAATCTAATGGCTCCATTAATGATTGGAAAAGCCATTGATAAATATGTGCAACACAAAGATTATCATGGTGTGCTTGTGTACAGCGGGATTCTCCTGGCCATGTATATCATCACATTTGGAGCGGGATACATACAGACGAAATTAATGGGTACGGTTGGTCAGGATATGTTGTTTACGCTTCGAAATGATGTTTTTAATAAATTACAGGAATTACCGGTCGACTTTTTTAATCAGAATAAAGCGGGTGATCTCATCTCACGGATTAATAACGATACGGATAAGATCAATCAATTTTTCTCTCAATCACTGATGCAGTTTACGAGATTCATTCTGATCATGACCGGAGCAGGTATATTCCTTTTATCGATTAATTTACCCCTCGGTGCTGCGGCATTGGCTCCGGCTCTTTTTATATGGATTTTCACCCGATTTATATCACCTTGGGTGAAAAAGAAGAATGCGGTGAGTATGCAAAGTGTTGGTTATTTGAGCTCGACCGTACAGGAGAGTTTGAATAATTTCAAAGTGATTGTCGCTTTTAACCGGCGGGATTATTTCAGAGAAAAGTTTAGTGAATCAAATCAGGATAATTATGAAAGCGCCGTTTCGGCGGGATTGGCCAATAATTTGTTTATGCCGGTTTATAGCCTGTTTTCCAACATCGGACAAATGATCGTTCTTACCTTTGGTATTTATCTGATTGCTGAAGGTTCGTTTTCAATTGGTTTGTTAATCAGTTTTTTGGCTTATATCAACAGTTTTTACAATCCATTGCGTCAGCTTGCGGCATTGTGGGCGAACTTTCAGGTGGCGATGGCCGGCTGGGACCGTATTTCCAGGATTTTGAGCCTGGAAAACAATATGCCGGTTGTCGAAAGTAAGCATATTGAGAAAACCGAAACGTCTACGCTTATTTCCTTTAAAAATGTATCCTTTGCCTATCCAAACGTGAGTGAAGTGTTACATAAAATCAATTTTAAGCTGGAAAAAGGAAAAACATATGCTTTCGTTGGTCCGACTGGAGGTGGAAAAACGACCATCGCTTCCCTTATCGCCCGTTTATATGATCCAACCAGGGGAACGGTTTTGTTGGATGGACGGGATATACGATCGTATTCTTCTGCGGAAAGAGCCAAAAAGATTGGATTCATTTTGCAGGATCCATTTTTATTCAGCGGTTCCGTTCAGGATAATATTTTATATGGAAATGAGCGGTACAAAAACATCGAATACGGACAATTTCATGATATCTTGATACAGGCTGGATTGGGGAGCCTGATTGACCGGTTTGAATCCGGTTTGGAAACCAGAATTGAAGTTTCCGGAGATAGCATCAGTCTGGGTCAACAACAGTTGATCGCATTTATGAGAACCATTCTTCGTAAACCGGAACTGCTTATTTTGGATGAAGCAACGGCAAATGTCGATACCGTAACCGAGCAACTTTTAGAAGATATTCTGGACAAGTTGCCTGAATCAAGTACAAAAGTAGTTATTGCGCATCGCCTGAACACCATCGAAAATGCCGACGAGATCTTTTTTGTGAATGCGGGTGAAGTGATTCCAGCCGGTTCCCTTCAGGATGCCGTTAAGATGTTGATGGAAGGGAAGCGGGTGAGCTAAGTGACTGATTTATGGAGTAGTATATTTATATTCTCGTTACCAACGTCCCGTTGGTAATGCATACCGCGAAACTCCGTTTCGATTAAGGAAAAAGGCAACCTATTTTCAACTACGTTGAGGTTTCAGATATTTTGTTATGCAGTTATGAGGAAACAGAGTTTCCCGCGAGGCATTCCCAAAGAGGACTTTGGGAACGAGAATGAAGCGGGTGAGTTGATTTATGAGGGGTTATGAAAGTTAAGATTGGAGTTATTATTCTCGTTACCAACGTCTCGTTAGTAACGTATAAACGAAACTCCGTTTCGTTTAAGGAATTAGGCAATCTGTTTTTAACAACGTTGAGTTTTCAGATATTTTGTTAAGCAGTTATGGGGAAACAGAGTTTCCCGCGAGGCATTCCCAAAGAGGACTTTGGGAACGAGAATGAAGCGGGTGAGTTGATTTATGAGGGGGTATGAAAGTTAAAATTGGAGTTATTATTCTCGTTACCAACGTCTCGTTGGTAACGTATAAACGAAACTCCGTTTCGATTAAGGAATTAGGCAATCTATTTTTAACAACGTTGAGTTTTCAGATATTTTGTTATGCAGTTATGAGGAAACAGAGTTTCCCACGAGGCATTCCCAAAGAGGACTTTGGGAACGAGAATGAAGCAGAGTTTTCCCGAGGTG
>DATFMK010000145.1:0-5384 GCA_035267005.1 Balneolales bacterium | reverse complement strand
TAATATGAGAGAGAAGGTTTTCATAAGTATACCCAGTTTTTTAAAAGTTATATATAATTGTATATAACCTGCCCTAATCGAAGAACGGCATATGGATAGGAATATTATTTGACGATTACCAGAAAATTGAAAAGGAATAGTAAAGAAATATCTAAGGAGTGATATTATATCTGTAAAATAAAAGAGAACACATTTTAAATGATTATTAACAGAATCTATCAACTTTCTACTTTTATTTTTTATTAAGTTTTACAATTATGATAATAATTAGTTGATTTTATAAGGTATATGAGTGATTTATACTTTTTTTAATTGTATCAATTTAATCGGGGGTGATGATTATGTCTTCAATTAATATTTGGGCCATATTGGTAGCTGCACTTTCTACTTTTGTGGTCGGATGGCTGTGGTATGGACCACTTTTTGGAAAGGCCTGGATGACAGAGGTCGGGTTATCGGAAGAAAAGATACGACAAGGTAATAAGGTTAAAATATTCGGACTTGCATTCATTTTCGAATTACTAATGGCTTATAACCTGGCAATGTTCCTGAATGATGTATCCATTGATTGGCGGATGGGTGCTTTTTATGGTTTCCTGACTGGTTTTGGATGGATATTTTTTGCCATAGCCGTTTTCAGCCTTTTTGAGCGCCGTTCCTGGAAATATATTTTGATAAATGGTGGATACTGGGCTGTGTCTTTCACCATTATGGGATTTATTTTGGGGGCATGGAAATAAGGATATTACACCAGATCATCTGTTTTATTTAGATGGTCATTACTTAGCGGTTATTTTTTGCAAAAGTTATCAGCTTTCAGCCATCAGCATTTATATAGCCGCCCGTATGTACTTTGGTATTGTTTCAAATCTTCATTTATTATTGTATAAGAAAAAGCTGATCGCCGAGAGTTGACAGCTGATCGCTTCCAATTTATAATTAATAAATTATTCCCGTGAGTACAGTTATTCTCTGTTCAGAATTCTCACTTTCTAAATAAATAATCCATATTTATAAACAAATTATTTGTTTATTACTTCCTTACCTTTATTTTTATAGCTAATTATGGTCAATATTATCAGTCGTTTAATAAATTGACCTCTATGGAAGGTTACAACAGGTTCAGCTATATAATCACATTTACGAAAGGATAAGGCGGATGCAGCAGAATGCTGTGGAGGACACGGTCCTCGAAAAAGAACTTCAGGAACAGGGGAATAAAACAAATTCCACGGTTACTGTAAAACGATTATTACTTTTTTTTGTACCCATTGCACTAACCTATATTATCTGGTTTTTGTACATGGAGTTTTCTAAAAGCTGGTATTTGTTTTTGCATAATTGGTTTATGTCGGTAACTATGGTATTTGGGTCTTTTGTTGCCGGTGCCAGTTCGGAAGGTGGGGGAGCCGTCGCCTTTCCTGCTATGACACTCATATTTCATATTCCACCTGCTGTTGCCCGAAACTTCAGCCTGGCCATACAAAGTATTGGAATGACTGCCGCATCACTCTGGATTTTTGTAAAACGTATTCCGGTAGAATCAACATACATGAAATGGGTGGCCATTGGCGGAGTGGTCGGAATGGTACTTGGAACGTATTATATAGCTCCGCTTGTCCCGCCTGCTTATGCAAAGATGATGTTTGTTTCGTTCTGGCTCAGTTTCGGTATCGCCTTGTATGTGATTAATCATATTCGAAAACGAGATACCGTAAATGGGTTGCCGTTACTGAATTCAAAACAACAATCGGAATTGATTTTTATAGGGATTCTTGGTGGCATTTTAAGCGCCATATTCGGAAGTGGCATCGACATTTGCAGTTTCTCTTTTGTGACGATGAAATATCACCTCTCTGAAAAAATCGCGACTCCCTCCTCCGTCGTTTTGATGACTTCGAATGCTGTTTTGGGATTGATTCTCCATATGTTTTTTCTGCGTGATATGCAGACTACAGCTATCAACTATTGGCTGGTTTGTATCCCCGTTTGCGCAATGGGAGCTCCGCTGGGGGCCTATGTGATCAGTAAATTGAAACGAATGACCATTGCGATCTTCCTGTATATTGTGATCGTCGTTCAGTTTATTGGGGCCATCCTGATTATTCAGCCTTCTATGATGATGTCATTATTTTCAATCGGCATATTTTTATTTGGCTTGCTGATCTTTTTTGTTCTGACACGTAATGCGCCTTCTCCGTCATTAAAAGAGAGCAGTTAATGAGATTCGAATTTACAAAAATGATGCGGTTGGAAAATGGTAATTATCGACCACAAACCACGGACAACAGACGACGAGTAAGCATTTAGAGGTTGATAGGTATTTAATTCCAATATAATTGGATTTTTATTGAGGATTGCGATCATTTTTTTCTGTGGTCTGTGGTCTGTGGTCTGTGGTCTGTGGTTGTCAAAATATCTTTTAGTTTCGATCAATCCCTGATTGGCCTTATGTATCTTGAATTTTGGTAAAGATTTTTCACTAAAAATTATGTATGCTATCAAACGGATGGCTATGCAGTTAATCCGTTAATATTAAATAAGGTACAATCAATAAACATTTTCTTATGCGGAAATTAAGCTCATTTTTATTTGTCTTGATAATATTTTCTATAGCGACAATACCTGTATGTGCTCAAAATTCAGGTTGGGAAATAAAAGCAGATCATATCAATCCCGGTCATTATTATGGAGTTACACTCGGGAATGGAATGATTGGGCTGGTCTCTTCCTCAAATCCAATGAAAGTTAAAGATGTAGTACTTAATGGGGCATACGATAATTATGGCCGCGGGCGAACTTCAAATATCCTTAAAGGTTTCAGTTTTGCCAATATGTCGTTAGCGATTGATGGTCAGCTTGTTTCGGAAAATAATATTTCAAATTATCATCAGACGCTCGATATGAAACATGCCGTATTGATTGAGCATTTTGATGTTGGGAATAAAGCGACGATTACTTACAAACTGCGGGCCTTACGTGAATTGCCATTTACAAGCCTCATTCAAATGACCATTACGCCGCATCAGGATATCACGATTACTCCTTCTAACGCGATTGTAGCTCCACCTATTTTAAAGAATGTTCATAACTATTTCTCACAAATCAAACATTCGCATGGAGTGATTCCATTGCTGACATCGGTTGCTAAGAGTCCGACGGGTAAATTAACGGTTGCTGCTTCATGTTCTTATATTTTTGAGGGAATGCAACAACCCCATCTTATCCATCAGGAATGGGATCAAAATCGTCATTTGGTACAATTCACAAAAAAATTAAAAAAAGATCATTCAGTGACGATAAGCGTGGTTGGGAGCGAGACTTCTTCCGCTCAATTTTCTGATCCTCGGAATGAAGCGGAACGGCTAAGTATCTTCGCATCGTTGGAAGGAACCAATCGTCTCATTCAGCGACATAATAAAGCCTGGGCCAATTTATGGAAAGGTGATATTAAAATTGCCGGAGATGTGCAAGATCAGCGTGATGTTCGCTTTTCGCTATATAATCTATATTCGTTTATTCGTGCCGGTACAGCATATAGCTTATCTCCCATGGGTTTATCGGGACTCGGATACAATGGGCACGTTTTCTGGGATGCGGAGATATGGATGTATCCGTCAATGTTGATTTTACATCCGGAAATCGCCAAATCAATGCTCGATTACCGGTATCAGCGTCTAAAAGCGGCTAAAGAAAATGCGTTGAGTTTGGGGTATAAAGGGGCGATGTTTCCCTGGGAATCGGACAATACCGGACAAGAGGCCACGCCGGTTTGGGCGCTTACCGGTCCGTTTGAGCATCATATCACTGCAGATATCGGTATCGCGTTTTGGAATTATTATCGGGTCACGCATGATAAAAAATATCTAAAAGAGAAAGGTTATCCGGTATTAAAAGCCGTGGCCAAATTCTGGGTTAGCCGGGTTCATAAGGATAAAAATGGAAACGATGATATAAATAATGTGGTCGCTGCGGATGAATGGGCAGAAAATGTCAATAATGATGCCTTCACGAATGCCGCTGCAATTACAGCTTTAAATGATGCTGTCAAGGCTGCTCACGTGTTGGGAGTCGCTCCCGATCCCAAATGGAGTGAGGTTGCCAATCACATACCGATTGATCACTTCAAAAACGGAGTGGTCAAAGAGTTCGACAGTTATCATGGGCAGCAGATCAAACAAGCGGATGTCAATTTGTTGGCTTATCCATTGCATATTATTCATGATAAATCGAGCATAGAAAAAAATCTTAAATATTATCAGCCTAAAATCGGTAATGGTCCGGCAATGAGTTACTCTGTATTTTCAGCTCTCTATGCGCGTTTGGGAAATCGGCAAAAGGCTTATGAACTGTTTAAAAAAGGTTTTGAACCGAATAAAGTACCGCCCTTTGGTGACCTGGCCGAGACAGCCGGTGGAACGAATCCCTATTTTGCAACCGGTGCCGGTGGAATGCTGCAAGCGGTATTAGCCGGATTTGGTGGATTGCACATCACAGACAGCGGGATTGTTCAAAAGAATGGAATCCTGCCAAAAGCCTGGAAATCTTTGAAAATTACTGGTGTTGGAGTAAAAAATAAAACGTTTACCGTGAAATAACACCAGTTTGTCCTCGTTCCCCTCGTTCCCAAAGTCCCTTTGGGAATGCAACTCCGGAAGCTCTGCTTCCTTTCAGAAATGCTTGATTAAATTGTAAAATGGCCTTAAGGAAGATTATCTGATTTGCATTAGAAACAACATTTCATGGTTACTATTTCCAACAAGGACGTTTGGAACGAGGTTTGTAACAGGGTTTTAGATTTCTTATCCGAAACTCACGTAAAATTAATTTTGGTTAATCGGTTACGGTATATAAATTTAAATATCGGTTAACTAATTTCATCAGGAGGTATATATGTCGAGGAAACGAAAGACGGCCATTGTAACTGGCGGAGCTCAGGGTATCGGAAAGGCGATAAGCCAACGTTTTTTGAAGGAGGGATCACATGTGATTGTCGCCGATATAGATGAAGAAGCAGGGGAAGAATTTTTAGAAAAAACGCCGGATAAACAAAAAGACCGTATTCATTTTATTCCAACCAATGTTGCCAATGAATCTTCTGTGGCCAATATGGTGATGGAAACGGTTGATTGGTTTGGACGCATCGATTATTTAATCAATAACGCGGGAATTGCTAAACCTTCGAATGATCCCGTTGATGAGCTCAGTCTGCATGACTGGGAGAAAATCATTTCAGTTAATCTTACCGGCACCTTTTTATGTACAAAACACGCTGTTCCGCAATTACGCCTGACTGATGGCGCTATCGTGAATATGTGTTCCACCCGGGCTTTTATGTCGGAACAGAATACAGAAGCGTATGCCGCGACGAAAGGCGGAATTTA
>DATFMK010000144.1:0-2634 GCA_035267005.1 Balneolales bacterium | reverse complement strand
AAACGATGAAAGTAGAAACATAGATTTTAAATAGCTATTGGGGATTATTGAGTACATTGAATCCAAATATAAAATTAAAATTAATAGAAAAGCTTTCAAAGTCAGCAAGTAAGGATATGTCAAAGAAAAATGACCGCCTTGAAAAATCATATGGAGCATGGATTGATTCAAGGGATTCTGACGAAATAATAAAAGAAATTAGAGAAAGTAGGTCTTTTAACCGACAAATAGAATCGTTTTGAAACAGTATTTGTTAGACACTAATATCTGTATCTACTTTATTATAGGAAAGTTTGATTTAAAAAAACAGTTTTTGTCAATTAGCAAAGAGTGTCGTTTTATTTCAGAGATTACATTGGCGGAATTAAAATTTGGTATACAAAATAGTGAGGCTCCTACACACCTGTCCGAACATTTTACTAAATTAACAAGCTAACAGTATTAACATGCTGGTAATCAGTTGCAATTTTTACAAAATAAGCTAAAATGCACCAAACATTTTTAATAAATCAGTCTATTTAAATTTTCTTTACCACAAAGTGGTTTAATATGAATAACCCTGTATGAAATGCAGGGTATAAGCTATATCTTCTCTGAACCACAGCGTGGTTTAATTTATTAAAATAAATACTTTTCATTGTATGCTATTCCATGCTCCTTTAATAAGCTAATATATTCTTGTTTAAAACTATTGTTTTTATGATGTGTTTTTTGATCTTTCACATATTCAATCAATTCATTCTTTGCATTGATAGAATAAGTAAATGCTCCATATCCATCTTGCCATCCATTGAAGTTAGGGAAAATATTTTCGGACTTTATCATATCAATTGTTGACAACTTAATGTCTTTCACTAATTTAGCAGGAGCTACCATTGGATGTATATGGGTTATAATATGTATATGGTCTTCAACTCCACCTATTCTATAAAGATGACATTTCTTGTTTTTTAAAATTCCCCAGATATAGCTGTAAAGTTTTTGATGGCCGGTTTCAACCATGGTATTTTTCCTTCCTTTTGTGGAAAACACTATCTGGTATAATATTTGCGTATACGTACTCATTGGCTAATTATTTTATTAAACCCTTTTAGGGTTTTTGATTACTGTTCTTATTAATCCCCGCATTGCAATGCGGAGCTATTCAACTTTAATCCCTTTGGGATTATATAAATCGATATTAACTGGTTAATTATAACTTATATTCATAATGCCAATTTCAATTGTTTTGCATCCGGTGCTCTTGTCCATTCCTTCCGGGCTTTTTGAACAGTTTGTTGTATTTCATTTACTATATAATCCAAGCGATTATATTGAATTAGGCAAACCCTAATCAAGGTCACGAAGTGACCAAAGCAATGATTGATTCTGCTAATAGAGCGTCTGATTAATTCCAATAGTAAGTAGGTGATCATTGCACAATAGATTTGTGATTTGGTAGCGTTTTCGTTTGTTCCAAGGAATGTTTTGACATGTAGGTTTTGTTTTAAAAGTTTGAAAAAAACTTCAATAATCCATCTGCGTTTATAGAGTTCTGCAAAAACAGAAGCACTCCATTCCATGTTATTGGTTATGATTTCTAATGTCTCATTTTTTCCTTCCACAAATACGACAATTCGTCGGAATACTTCATGATCAATCCCCGCTTCTTCTGCTTTAGCACTAGTAAGCTTTATTTTCTCGTCCAACAATATATGTTCGTCTTTATCAGCAGGAAGGTCAAGCTCTTCGATAACTTCATAGATGGTATTATCTTTTATCCGGGTAACAATCCAATTTTTATCATCTATTCGATTACGAAATAATGTAAAATCAAAATACCCTCTGTCATCAACAACAATGGTATCTTCTTCATAACTGAAGCTATCAACACCTCGCCTGTCGCTAACCTTTGCCTCGGTTATATAGACTATATCGGGAAGCATATTTGCTTCATCAAGGCTCACATGTAATTTTATTCCTCCTTTAGCTGTCCGAAATTTAGCCCAAGGAAACAATGACAAGCACAGCCCAATGGTAGAGGCATCAACAACTTTAACGGTTCTCCCTTCAATCTCTTTTATGACCTGGTAGCCATCCCGCTTTTTATAGTAGTTCATATAGTACTTCAACAATTCGTTGAAAATAAACTCAAACACACGATAATCACGCTTTTCATTGCCATCACTCATGGTCGAACGAGCAGGGCTTTGTTCAAGTTTTATGTCTCTTAAAAACTTTGGAGATACACTTATTCCTTGAGCAATCTCCCTTAATGTCAAACATTTATTCAGCTGTCCGAACATCATGGATGTTAATTGATCGTAGGTCTTGTATTTACTGCAATGTTTATCAGATTGGTACCTCCGAATAGCGTCTTTTATAATATGTTCAGGTATTAAATCTAATATCTGACGTAATAATGGTTTGTTATTTTTCACTAATTTTGTTGTGCCCATGTTTCTTTTTTTTGTCGTTAAGCACTACAAAATTAGGATTCTTTGGGCATTTTTATTATATTATTTGTTCGGACAGTTGTGTATTTATTGCGCAAATCCATTAGGTTGTGCAATTATTTGCCTAATTTTATAGTATAATACCCAAATTGAGCGCTTCCGCTCAACGATTAAGTAGATGTAAGCGTTTCACCTCACT
>DATFMK010000143.1:0-5787 GCA_035267005.1 Balneolales bacterium | reverse complement strand
TACTTTTATCCCGAATTATTCACGTAACCAACAAGAAAGAATACATATCATATTGTTAATTATTGTACTTATAAGAAATAAACCGATCCTCGATTTTGAGGACACTAAAAAGAGTTGCGAAATATGACCGAGATCTGCGTTAAAATTAAAAATACTTAATCAAGGAACCAAAGTGCCTTTCATGCGCTTTTTTATCCCGAAGCTTTCGGGACACGACTAAATTTCCTGGTGAATAATCCGGGTTATACGTTTATTATTCATAATAATTTGTACTATTCGAATATGAATAATCAAAGAGAGACAAAAAAATTAGAACACGAACACCGTAGGGAAGTTATTCGTGACCGATTACAAAAGGAAAAAGGACATAGCTACTTGGGGGATGCTGTCCTTGGCGGTATTGATGGTGGGGTAACAACATTTGCAGTAGTAGCTGGTGCGATAGGAGGAGGCTTCTCGAATCTTGTGATCATTGTTCTGGGCTTCGCAAATGTATTGGCCGATGGATTCAGTATGGCCGTCAGTAATTATTTGGGAACCAAAAGCCGACGAGAACATGTTGAAAAAGCCCGTATTGCAGAAGAGGAACATATCAAAAAAATACCAGAAGGAGAACGGGAAGAAATACGACAGATTTTCCTACAAAAAGGATTTGAAGGGGATATACTCGAAAAAATCGTTACTATAATAACAGAAGATCAAAAGCGCTGGGTCGATACCATGCTAACAGAGGAACTCGGTCTGCAGCTTGATGGTCCGCATCCACTTAGAGCGGCGTTGTCCACATTTATAGCTTTCTTAACGATCGGCATTTTACCGCTCCTGCCCTTTATTTTTCCACAACTGGGTAAACACCATGCTTTTTTAATAAGCAGCATCATTGTTGGGATAACTTTTAGCGGAATAGGTATTGTTAAAGGGCTTGTTTTAAAAAAATCGATGATCCGTTCAGGACTCGAAACCTTGTTAACAGGAGGCGGCGCTGCAATTCTATCCTACTATGTCGGTTATTGGATACAAGCTACTTTTGGTACTATGTTTTAATTTTAAACTTAGGCACTCCAAAAAGTATCGCTTATTTATACATTCCATGTGTAGGTAAACAGTTATCCCGAATTATTCACGTAATCTACAATGATAAATACATAACGACGTTTTGAAAAAACAATATCATGTAAATAATAACGCTTTACTCAAATTTGAGGAATTTAAAAAGAGCCACGAAATTTTGCCGTGCTCTGCGTTGAATTTAAAAATGCTTAAATGTACCCTTGTACGTTTCATGCACATTTTTAATCATGAAAGCTTTTCGGGACACGACTAAATTTCCTGGTGAATAAGCCGGGTTATGTCATTAAACCGAAGGGCTCTTCAAGGAGAACTTGTAATCTCTTTTTTAGTGTTTCGTATGAATAATAAATTTGTCCCAGCCAGAAATTATTATCGACCCATTCCTTAACGAGTAATGGATTGTCTAAAACGTAATTCACCAAATCAGCAGCTTTATCTGTTATGAAATCATCGAGTTGAATGACTTTAAATCCATGGGGTTTAATATCGAGAGTAAAAATCTCGTATGCACTGATAACGATGGGACATTTATAATAAATCGATTCCAGAAACGCGTTACCAAATCCTTCAATCTGAGAGGTATAGGTTACCAAATCACAATTTTGGTAAGCATCCGCTATAGAATATATTTTCCGGCCATCAGATAATGTTCCCCGATTCTGATCGAATCGATCTTCGGCAAATAACACCTTCACATTAAAATATTTGGCATATTCCTGTAAATATTTCAAATATGCCGTTCCCTCGTCCCCAGCTTCATGGGTGACCACAAGTACAGCATCTCGGTTTATCCTTTTCACTAATTCAATGGCACGTTCAATTTTCTTGCGGGGAACGATTCGGGTGGGTTGCAATAATAATTTGGTTGACGAATCAATACCAAGTTGTTCCTTCATATCATCCGCATAGTGATCAGCTTTATCTTTTTCTGCGTTAAAATTCATGACATTTGGGATTAACGCAGCCGATACCCCTTTGCGAAAAGACAATTGCCTTCGATCCACGCTATTGATCACAACATGTTGAATCTTAGAATGAGAGGAAGGAAAAGCCGCTCCGAGATAATCATCAATCGGACTTCCCATATAACGTTTCCGGTCCCACCAAAAGTCGTGATGATGTGCGATAGCCGGAATACCGGTTTCACCAACATATTCCGACAAGGCGATACCAAGTGGAATATTTATTGGTAGCGACCATGCATTTTCAACAATCAATAAATCAATATCAAATTTTCTTTGGAACTGGTATAATTTCTGTTTTAAATGACTTTTTAAATTAGAAATTTTATTCGCAGTATTTTCCGATCGTTGTTGTTTATCAAAGAGCTCGTGATTTATTTTTTGGATATCATCATGCTTAAAATAGGCCTCATCGACTATATAACCCCGGTCCTCAGGCCAATCGGATAATCCTGCAAAGTAAAAACTTTTGTGTCCGAGTTCCTTTAACACTTCCACCCATTTATCCACCTCAAGCGAAACACCATCTATTCCAGCTAACCGTGTCGATACAAAACCAATATGTAGCGAGCCGTCATTCATGGTAGGAACTTGACGTCCGGTATTTTAACCACTCATATAATCGAAAGACGTCTTCTTTATGACATAATTCTGCGCCCGAGGTCATAGTTGCTGCCGTACCTGCTGCCACTCCCATTCTGAGCATATCCAAATGTGGCTTTCCAACCGATAGGGCGTAAATCAAACCCGCAACCATACTGTCACCAGCACCCACGGTACTATGCTGCTTAATCGTAGGAGGAACCACATATTGGATATCATTTTTAGTCATCATCATAGCACCGCGGGGGCCAAGTGATACCACTAATATTTCACATTTACCACTACCAACAATATCCCTCGCAATTTTTTCCTGTTCGTGCACGGTTATCGTCTCTTTTCCAACGAGCGCCGCCAATTCTCCAAGATTTGGTTTTAAGAGGAAGACGCCGACATCCGCAGCTTTAAATAACGCTGGTCCAGAGGTATCTACAACCAATTTCGATTCCCGAATTTTCGCTATTTGCGCTATTTGTGCATAGAAATCATCCGGTATACCTTCAGGCAAACTACCACTCACTACGATATATTCCGGTACTGGTTCAAATGCACTGATCTTTTCCAGGCAACGTTTCCATTCATTCTCAAATACCTTCGGACCCGGCATTACAAAACGATATTCCTGATCGGTGGATTTTTCCATGACCATTAAGTTTTCTCTGGTCCAGTTATCAATAGGTACCATTTCATAATTGATTTGTGCTTTTCCCAACAAATTTTCAATATGTTTTCCCATAGGTCCACCTCCTAAAAAAAGCGCATGTGATTCTCCCCCCATTTCTTTAATCGCTCTTGATACATTAATGCCGCCTCCTCCCGCTTCAAAACTGGGTTCTTCACATCTTAATTTTTTTGTTGGCATAACGGTATCAACTACCGTGTTTTTATCTATAGCAGGATTCACTGTTACGGTAAGTACATTCATGGTACTCCTCTTCCCCCAAAAATAAATTCATAATTATAGAAGCTTGTGCAAAACTGTCTTTTTGCCAAATCTCTGCGTTATCGGAATTTTAAGATCATCACATATGAATCATATGCTCCGTTTAAAGATTCCTCTGGCTTTGACCTTGAACATAAATCCGAGTTTTGCAAAGCCTTCTTATATTTAAACAAAGGGAATACATCTATTACCCTTTGTTATACTTTTATAATATCAAAGTAAAGCCAACTAATTATCACCATTTAAGACTCAGTGCTATAGATCATTTTTAACTTTCTGTTTTATCGTGAGATCGAAATAAAAAAACTTCTTAAATCAACGTTTTGCTAAGAACAACTTACTCTAAAGACACTTCGTCCGAAATGACACTCCGAGACGTTGTTATTCGTTAATAAACATAACTTTGACGTCATCTCGATCCTGCTTTTTGAGTGAGAGCTCTTCCAAACGCGGATATAGGTAAAAAATGCTATTATTTTGTACATATAATATATTCTAACTCACGTTATTTTAACCCGAATTATTTACGTAACCAACAAGAAAAAAACGCATATCAGCTTGTTAATTATCTTACTTATAAAATTTAAACCGATCCTCGATTTTGAGGATACTAAAAAAAGCCGCGAAATTATGCCGTGCTCCGCTTTGAAATTGAAAATGCTTAATCAAGGCACCAAAGTGCCTTTCATGCGCTTTTTCATCCCGAAAGCCTTTGGGACACGACTAAATTTCTTGGTGAATAATCCGATTAATGAACTTTGACCTTCTCAACATTTGCGATGCGCTGTTTAACCTGAATAACACTGTCTGGATTTAAGGACATTGAATCGATACCAGCTTCAACCAGGAATTCGGCAAATTCCGGGTAATCACTTGGCGCCTGACCGCAAATACCGACCTTGGTATCATATTGATGAGCTTTCGCAATGACATCTTTCAACGTTCTCAGGATAGCTTCGTTTCTCTCATCAAAAATATTTGCTAACAAATCAGAATCACGGTCAACTCCCAATGTTAATTGCGTTAAATCATTCGATCCGATTGAAAATCCATCAAAACGTTCGGCAAATTTATCCGCTAAAATGACATTCGACGGTATTTCTACCATAACATAAATTTCCAATCCTTTGACGCCACGTTTCAAACCATATTCAGCCATCACCGACAATACACGATCAGCTTCATCGGGAGTCCGGCAGAATGGAATCATCACGATAACATTATCCAGGCCAATTTTTTCTCTGACCTGCTTAATAGCACGACATTCTAGCGCAAAACCATCTTTATACAGATCGCTGTAATACCGGGAAGCCCCCCTGAACCCAATCATGGGATTTTCTTCTTTTGGCTCGAATTGTTCGCCACCAATCAGTTTTGCGTATTCATTCGTTTTAAAATCGCTCATACGAACAATTACCGGTTCCGGATATTGAGAAGCTGCAATTCGGGCTATTCCCATGCTCAATTTATCAATGAAATAATCTTCTTTATTTTTATATCCGGCGGTAATCTTCTCAATTGTCTTTTTAATCGTCTTATTCTTCAGTTTCTTAAAGCGGGATAATGCGAGTGGATGAATCTTGATGATATTGTTGATGATAAACTCCATCCGCGCTAACCCAATCCCATTAGCCGGTAGCCGCCACCATCGAAAAGCTGCATCCGGACTCGCAATATTCATCATAATTTGTGTACGGGTTTCAGGGATCTCCTCAAGATTTATTTTTTTAACCTCATGATCGAGTATTCCATCATAAACATATCCTTTATCACCTTCCGCACACGACAGTGTAATTTTCTGTTTATCTTTGATTTTCTTCGTCCCGTTACCTGTGCCAACCACAGCCGGTATTCCCAATTCCCTGCTTACAATTGCAGCATGCGATGTGCGTCCGCCATGATTTGTGATAATACCGGAAGCCCGTTTCATAATCGGAACCCAATCCGGATCAGTCATATCCGTAACAAGAATAGCACCATCTCTGAATTCATCAATATCTTCTGCTTTTTTGATCACACATGCTTTTCCAGTTGAAATTGCGTTTCCTATGGCAATGCCAACAACCAGACTCTCCTTCTTCTCTTTTAAGCGATAAGTGCTAAATGATCCCGCCTCTTTTTGAGATTCCACCGTTTCCGGGCGCGCCTGAACAATAAATATATCCCCTGATTTTCCATCTTTCGCCCATTCTATATCCATAGCTTTCTGGT
>DATFMK010000142.1:0-7598 GCA_035267005.1 Balneolales bacterium | reverse complement strand
ACGAACATTTAGTCCTTCAAACATAATTTTACCATTTCATATTGATGTTTAATCCGTAGAGTCCATTATTCGCAACCGGCGTTACAGTCATACCTTTATACTGATTTGTAAAACAATAGCTGCTCAAAATCCCTATGGCTGCGCCGGCTAAAACATCGGTTACATCGTGTTTATCGGATTCGCCCTCGACTCTGCTCCACCCTACATAGGCGGCACCGATATATGCCGGTATGCCGTAATTCCAGCCGTATCTTTTTTGTATATAGGAGGCCCCTTGAAATGCTGCCGAAGTATGACCTGAAGGAAATGAGTGATCTCCATGTCCTTCAGGACGTGCCTTGTTAATAGTATATTTCAGGGCATAAGTAACTGCAAGATTTGTAAAAAAAGACTTGTAAAATTGTCTGCGCCCTTCCTGGTCGTCCAAATAGAATATTGTGCCAAAACCTGTTGCAGGAATAAGTATCTGTAAGATGTCACCGACTTTCTCAGCATTGCTTTCCTCAGCATTTGCCACATGTACCGCCGGCCACATAACAACTACAATAATAACGGCCAATATGGTTTTTTGTAATATTCGAGCCATTGCCTATCCTTTTGCAACGAAGGCAAATTGTCTATCATACTTTTTCATTGTCCTTCTTTTCATTTTTATATTCTCCTGTCACACGATATTTTTTAAATATGAACGGCCTCTTTTGATCCCATGGATCGACTACGAATCCAATGAATCAATCCAAGCAGCGCCAGGAGCAATAGTGGCTCCCCAATGGCAACAGGAAAAATTCGGCCTGAGACAACTGTGGGCTTGGGCTGTATCTCAAAAGGGACAAGATCACTCACAATCGGCCGCTTCTCGCGGGGATCCACAACGGTCAGGGCCACACCAAAACGGCCGGCCTGGATCAGTCGCATGGGCCAGTCTTGCGTGTGTATTCTACCGGGTGCCAATTGATCGACGCGAACAGCCTTTTGTGCAGACCAGTCTTCCAGATCCACAGGATGCTCATGTCCGGGTTTCAAATCCACCAGAGACAGATAAACCACCAGGCCCTCTAAATTACGCGGTCCCGTGTTTTTCACAACTCCCTTGAAAACCGGTCGCGCTCCCATTTTTAACGGTCCTGCCGGATCCTTTATGGCGACCTGAATACAAGGAGTTTCACCAGCGTGGCTATCTCCCGCTGCAACAAATAGTATTGCCACCATAATACCAAGACCCAAAACAGAACATTTCTTCATAACTCCACCCGCCTTGTTGCCATGTTAAGAACCCATATGGCAGCGATACTGTAGAAGACCAGGATGGCAAGAGGCATTATTTGAAACAAAACGCCAAGACCGTCCACAACCACACT
This sequence comes from Balneolales bacterium, assembly GCA_035267005.1. Taxonomy (GTDB): domain Bacteria; phylum Bacteroidota; class Rhodothermia; order Balneolales; family DATFMH01; genus DATFMH01. The sequence goes on along the minus strand of DATFMK010000142.1, from coordinate 6,240 downwards.
GTCAATCATATTCAGAGCATCGGCAAAGGGATTGATCGAATCGATAATTCGACCGACGGTACTTTGCCGCAACGACGGTCCAAACAGGATGGGGCTCCCGCACAATAAAAAAGCGGTAAGGCCGACGGACAGAGCCCCTTTAAACGTTTTCATCCGGGCTGACAATGCCAGCGTAAAACCACCGAAAATTACGACGAGCAACGTCCCGGCCACCCAAAGATATTGAAATGCCGGGAGGAGGTTTTGGCCGGTGCTTCCAACGGCCCAAAGATACGGAATGGAAAGAATAAAAACGACCCACCACGAAAAGATAAGGGCCATTAATTTGGCAATACCAACCCCGACAGGACTGACGGGTGTGATGAATAATGTCTCAAGCGTTTCGCGTTCACGTTCTCCGGCGAATCCGTCACTTCCACGGATGACAGCAATCAAAAGCGCCAGCGCAATGATTATCGCCGACATCATATAGACCGCCTGAGCATTATCCAAAAGGCTCAATTCCGTATTACTTACAAGCAAAAGCGAAAAAACACTCAAAACTCCGCACCCTACCAGGTAAAATGCCGCCCCGCGAGATGAAATTATTTCTTCTGCACACTCTTTTTTAATCAAAGTTATCAAATATCTCATCACGCTTTTCCCGGTGCTGTAAAGTTTAAATACATGGATTCAAGTCCGCTATTAATCTGTATCGCCTCTGTAATGGGTATTCCCTTCTGAACCATTAATCTCAGGGCTTTATCGGGGGGAATGTCTTTTATCTCGCAGGTCGCCCATTGCCCCTTTATTTCCTGACAAGAAATGCCCGGAACGATCCAGGTGGAGGGAATATTTTTATCATCCGCCAAATGGAACCGATACCGAATGGATTTTTCGGTTACCGGTGCAAAAAGAGGCCCCTCATATTGAATCCTGCAATTGTGCAAGATAGCGATACGATTACAAAGACGTTCCACATCATCCAGAATATGCGTAGAAATAACCACCGTCATCTCTTTTTCACGGTTGAGCTTAAGTAAAAGATCATGGATTTCCCTTCTTCCGTTGGGATCAAGACCATTGGTGGGTTCGTCCAGAAAGAGAAGTTCAGGATTATTCAGCAGTGAGCGGGCAATCCCTAAACGCTGTTTCATTCCTCTGGAAAATGTTCGGATCGGACGTCGGTCGGCAGGATCCAGTCCCACCTGATCGAGATACATGCGAAAATCTGCGGCGGCAAGTTGCAACCCATATAACTGCCCAAAAAATCGCAGATAATCCGGCGCCCGCATCCATCCATAGAACCCGTGAGACTCCGGCAAAACATTTATACGTCGTCTCAATCGTTCTCCATCCAAAGAAGGATCCATATTCAGGACAGTCACTTTCCCTTCATCCGGGCATAATATGCCTAGTAATATCCGCAAGGTAGTCGTCTTGCCGGAACCGTTGGGCCCCAGGAAACCGTAGATGTCACCCCGGTATACCGTCATAGAGGTATCTTCTAAAACCTTCTTTCCATCAAAGGACTTTTTTAGAGAATTAATTTCAAGAACCTTCATCCCAACCTCCCTGAGATTTCGTCGGGGGCTTCATAAACATCTTAAGCTCACGACAAAATAAATAGCTTTGGAATCTCTTTTATCTTTCCGATATGTTTGTAATATAAATTGCCTTGGTGAAGAAATGGTGAAGAAAAGGAATTTGAGAGAAGTTTTTTTAGATTACTTTTTTGAAGAAGAACTGACCTGATTCGGCAGATGAATATTTACCCGGGTCCAGGCTTCGGGTTCACTTTCGATGGTGATATTACCTTGGTGAAGTTCGATAATCCGTTTGACTATGGTTAGACCGAGTCCTGAGCCGCCATATTGAGAGGATCTCGATTTTTCCACCCTGTAGAACTGTTCAAACACCCGATCGATATCTTTTTCAGGAATTCCGTTTCCGGTATTAAAAACAGACAAATAAACGTTATCGTTTTTTGCTTCGGCGGTTATTTCTATTTTGCCGCCGTCCACGTTGTATTTAATGGCGTTGTCAACAAGATTAATCAGGACGCGCTGTAGAGAATCTCTTCCTCCCATGATACGAAGTTCCTCCGGAATACGAATTGCAACATCAATATGCCTGGCCTCCACCACCTCGACAAAATCTTCATGAACCGATTTTGCCAGCTCGGACAAATTAAGTTCTTCAAAATCCATACTCTCTTTTATTTCCAGTGCCGAAAGATCAAGCAAATTTTTTACAAGACGCCTCATCCGTTGTAAAATATCATATTGTCGAATTAGCCGGGTCCTGAATGTTTCCGGCAAATCTTTCAGATAGACGGCATCCTCCATAAAGAGAGACAATAAGGTAATCGGACTCTTCAACTCATGGGAAGCATCGGCAATGAACTGCTTTTGCATGGCAAATGAATATTGCAGACGATCAAACATGCGGTTAAGAGATTCGGAAAGCTCATACAGTTCGTCTTTACTTTTACCCAGCGGTATCCGCTGGTCTAAAGACCTGTTATTAATATCCCGAGCCATTCGGTTTATCACGCTGATCGGTGTTAGAATCTTTCCCGCGATATAATAACTTAAACCGATCAGGAGTATAGTCGTTGCGCACAATCCTAATATAATTCCCTGGGCCAGATCGACGATTTCTTCTTCCAGTTTTTCGACGGGCTTGCCGATCAGAACCTTACAGGGTCGATCCCGAAGCCTTTTATTGAAAATTTTTATTCGAAAAGCCACCTCGTTTTTTCTATCCTGGCCCAGATCGATACGTTCCCGGGGAATATTTCTTTCCGCCATATAAGGCTGATCTGTATTTTTAAACGGAAGGTCTGTATACCGTGTCAGTTTTGACTGATATAAAACATTCATGTGATCATCATATATCTTGATCCAGTATTGTCCGATATCAAACGGAGAATCTTTTTGGGCGGCGTCTTTGGGTTGGGTTGTTGTGGTTTCAACAAAACGGACGACAGTTCCGGCCATGGTATCCAAATCCTTATCAATTAATCTGAAGGGTTGTTCTACCATTTCCCAGAGAACAATTACAGAAAATACAAGGCTTGCCAAAACTCCGGCGCCTGCAATCCACAGGGTTATTTTATAACGGATTTTCACTTCTGTTCATCCTCTATGATAAACCCTATTCCACGAACGGTCCGGATAATCTTTCTTTTGTCTGCATCGCCAATTTTTCGTCTCAGGTTTTTAATATGAACGTCGATAAAATTTGACATGGTAAATGGATCGAATTCGTCTCCCCAGACATGTTCCGCCAGGGTAAATCGGGAAACCACCCGGTTTTGGTTATAAAAAAGAAATTCCAGAATTGAAAATTCCTTTGGCGTAAGTTCTAAACTTTTACCACTTTTAATTACCTGACGGGTTTTAGTGTTCAGGACAATATCACTAACAGTCAGCAGCGGATCTCTGTGATCGGAAGCCCGCCTGAGCAAAGACCGAATCCTGGCCATGAGTTCCGCCATTGCAAACGGTTTTGCAAGATAATCATCAGCGCCGTAATCAAGCCCCTTAATTTTATCTTCCACAGATCCTTTAGTCGTCAGCATAAGAACCGGCGTCTTGACTTTTGCCTTCCGGATTTCTCTTAAAATTGAAAGTCCGTCGACTTTGGGAAGCATAATATCGAGGATGATGAGATCATAAAGATTATCGAACAGTTTATCCAAAGCGGATTCTCCGTCATCCGCCGTATCCACATCATACTTTTGGCTTGTGAGCGTTTCCCGAAGCTGTTCAAGGAAATCAAGGTCGTCATCCACCACAAGAATTTTCATATATGTCTCTTTGATCCAAACAATTAATATTTTGCAAATACAAAACTGTCTTTTGGCATGATGTCGGATGTATTTTTAACGTTGGTTTCCAATAATAATGTTTTTTTCAAAGTTTTCCCTTCAAGGATTCATATTCTAGTCCGTACATCAATTCTCCGCTTCCGGCAAGGAAATATACATTATTCTTAAAAGGAGTAACGCATTGATGGGTGATATGCATAATATCAGCAGCTGGAATCCGGACAAAGGCGTCGTAATATATTATTGAATTTTTAAAATGCACTGAGGATAAAAGAGAAGGGCTCATTATGGTTGAACATTGAATCGAGCCGTGAGAGTTCCGAGGGTTCGCCTCGAATGAATTTAACCAGTTTTAATTTTTCCATCTGTTAATTCCTGACTTGTAAAAATAGCATGCGCTTTGATAATAAGTTATGGCATCAAGTTTATCCTTCTCAATTGGATCGATTTCTTTATATTTAACATCATAAAGGCTCTGATGAACTATTTTATACTCGTGAAGATTTTTATCTGATTCCAGTATAACAAGCCTATCATTTCTTAAAAAACCTAATTTTTGATAGGTTCCAATAAATGCTCTTTCCTTGAAGTTTTCGTCAAGTATGTCTTCTCCATAAAATCTACTTTCATAACTCCAATTCATGAGTGAAAAAAGAGTGGGCATAATATCAATTTGGGAAGACAATTTACTTACAATCCGTGGTTTTATAATACCGGGTCCATAAATAAAGACGGGTATTTTATATCGCCAAGCCGGCAATGAAGTTTCTCCGGCACTTCCGCCGTTATGATCCGCCAAAATAATGAAGATGGTATTTTTAAACCAGGGTTTAGATGCAGCATCGCCCAAGAATTTATTGATTGCATAATCTGTATATTTAACGCCTCCCGATCTTCCCGTATGTGAGGGGATGTCTATTTTTCCCTCTGGATATGTGTAGGGTCTATGGTTTGAAGTGGTCATTATGTAATTAAAGAATGGTCTGTTCTTTTGATAAGATTTATCCGATTCTTTTAGGGCCTTGTTAAACAAATCCTCGTCACAAACACCCCAAACATTAGAAAATGATATTTCGTTAGCCCCCATATCAGTTCTATCTACCGTTATAAATCCATTGTGTGAGAAAAAATCATTCATGTTGTCAAAATAACCATACCCGGCATAAATAAATTTGTTTTCATAGCCTTTTTCTTTGAATATAAACCCTGCTGAAAACATACCGTGACAATCCGGTCTTTTGATAATACTTCTACCCGGTGACGGTGGAACTGACAGGGTCACTGCCTCCATTCCCCTGACCGTTCTGGTTCCTGTTGCGTAAACGTTATCAAAAAACAGCGAATGCTTGGCCAACTTGTCAAGATTAGGGGTCCATCCTCTATGGTCGCCAAATGCCCCCATATATTCAGCACTGAGGCTTTCAACCATAATCAGCATAACATTGTATTCAAGTTCTTCCCCTGTTTTTTTTATAAACCGTGAATAGTTGCTGTCGAATTTGTATAACGTGTTTAGATGAGACATGACAGTTTCGGTTCGCTCGGTTTTATAATGCGTATCATAGTCTAACGTATTGTTTCTAAATGCAGAAAATAAGGAGTACAGTCCATTTTTTGACAGTTCATTGTTGAATTGGTTGGCCGAGATATTTGCCAAAGATTGTCCGTTAAGCATGAAAAAAAATAATATGGGCAGAAAGAAAAAACAGACGCCGATTTTCAATCTTTGCAGAAATTTTTGAGAACAATCAAATGAAGAATCAAGAATAGATGTTTTTTTGTAAATAAGATAAAAAAGGCAGGAACTAATTACAAAGACCCAACCAATAAGTAAGGGAATTGGATAGGATTCAAGAATATTATATATAACCTCATGGGTATACACAAGGTAATCCACAGCGATAAAATCAAATCTTTTCCCAAATTCTTTCCAGAAAAACCATTCGAAAAAAATATCAAAGACAAGCAGATTGATCTGGGCAAACAGGAAAAACCAAAATATGTATTTGTGAAATCTATTGTTAAATAACTTGTTGGGCATCAAGGTTAGATATACCGCCAACGGAGCTAAACAATAAATAGCGGCAATAAAATCATAAACGAAGCCCACTAAAAACATTTTGATAAGCACCAACATATCGAGATCAATCTGACCCAAAGAGGTAAACATCAATATGATTCTGGTAATTAAAGCAAGGCCGATGAATAAGAACATCATCAGGAATACTAAAACGAAGCGATTTTTTATATTTTTTATCATTTATTTTTTTAGATCGGCTTTGTATTATTATGGACCATATGGTTATAAAACGGATTTTTTGTTATAGACACTGTATCCATACATCACTTTTATGAAGAATTTATTAAGATCGGTCGGTGTCTCACCCGCTGAAGCGATTATTTAAGCGGAGGGAAAATCGATGAAG
>DATFMK010000141.1:0-4656 GCA_035267005.1 Balneolales bacterium | reverse complement strand
TTGGGGAGCTTGGGTTGGGTGTAGTATTCTAACTAAAAGCTTCCAGCCCTACCCCCACCGACGTCATTCCGGGCCCCGACCCGGAATCTCCTGGTTAAAGGCTTTAAGCATTGTTTCATCTTAAATTGGATGGAACGCTTTGGGGTTAAATCAACGGTTTGTAAGCTGTGCCAGCACTTTGTCTGGATTCTGAATCAAGTTCAGCCTGCCCCGACGTTTTTTTTCGGGGGAAAACGTCGTTTTTTTGATTTTAAGTATTTTGGATCTAATAAATTACATTTTGATGTTATTAAGCTCTTATACATAACTTTTATTCTAATTTGATCGCCTTAATATAATTAGTATTATAAATTTTAGAGAGAAAAATTATGATCCTAAGTCAGTGAAACCGATGCATATTAGTGATTTACGAACCCCGGCTTTTTTAATCGATTTGAATCAATTAAAAACAAATGCCGGTATGATGATTAACAGAGCAAGGGATTTGGGTGTCCAATTGCGTCCCCATGTAAAAACACATAAAACGGTCGAAGCGGCAAAACACCAACTTGGAGATTCCTTTGACGAGATTACGGTTTCCACTTTAGCGGAAGCTTTTTCCTTTCAGAAAAATGGGTTTCAGGATATCACCTATGCGTTCCCAATTACAGCGGATAAATTGGACGACGCTGCCCAATTGACAAATACGCTCAGACATTTTCATCTGGTTTTAGATCAATATGATTCGTTTGAACAGGTGGAGAATTACGGCTTTGAACATGATCTCACATTTTCCGTTTATTTGGTTGTGGATAGCGGAGCTCATCGTGACGGTATTAATCCTGATGATCCGCGCAGTATTCAGTTAGCACGTGCCTTACAGGAAGCCAATAATATTGATTTTCGTGGAATACTTACACATGCCGGTCAGTCGTATCATTGTAAAAGCGTTGGGGAAATTAAAAAAGTTGCAGCCGAAGAACGTGATATTATGGTTCATTTTGCAAAGAAACTGCGATCGGCTGATGTCGAGTGTCCGGAAGTCAGTATCGGTTCCACGCCAACTTGTGTTCATGCCGATCATCTGGAAGGTGTTACGGAAATGCGTCCGGGTAATTATATCTTCTTCGATAAATTTCAGTCAGATATTGGTTCCTGTTCCCTGTCCGACTGTTCCATGCGCGTTTTAACCCGCATAATCGGACATTACCCTGATCGAAATCGCATACTCATCGATGCCGGAGCGCTTGCCTTATCCAAAGATCTGGGAGCCACACATATTTTGGATGAGGTCGTTTATGGACAGATCAAAAATCATCCGGAATTGAAAATAACGAAACTTTCACAGGAACACGGATTTATTGACAGCGACAAGCCTATTCAGTTTACCAATTATCCAATTGGATCGCTTTTGGAGATCATTCCAAATCATTCTTGTCTGACTGCCGCTTTATTTCCGAAATATCATGTTATTGAAAACGATGAAGTTGTGGATGAGTGGAAACCTGTGAGAGGATGGTAATGTTGAGATACCGGATGCGTGATACGGGATTCCGGAATGATTATCACCTTAAAAAGTTTTTGATACTTAGGAAATTTATTCATTATGGAAGATTGATTTCATATCAGGAATTTTCATGACAAAAAGGGAAAATTTTTATGATTTTATCATAGCCGGGGCGGGCTGTTCGGGATTGAGCCTGCTTTGGCATCTGATTCATTCATCCCTGAAAAATAAAAAAATCCTGGTGATTGACAGCCGGCTCTCAAATCCGGAAGATAAAATTTGGAGCTATTGGGGACAAGATGAGCATCCTTTTCAACATTTAAATATTAAAAACTGGAATTGGCTGAAGGTGAGTGCGTTGGGTGAACCTTTTCTGAAAGAATTGCATCAATACCGATATCACAGTATTCGCAGCCGGGATTATCATGATTTCATTTTACGGGATATTGAGAGTAACAAAAATGTAACATTGCTCGAGGCCGAAATTTTTGACATAATGAATGACGATTCAACCGGTATCATTAAAAGCTCGAAAGGTACATTTCAATCTCCCTATATTTTCCAAAGTATTAGAATGCCCGAAGAATCTAAAAATAAAGCTCACTTTAGTGTGAGACAGCATTTTGTCGGTTGGGAAATAGAAACTAAATATCCGGTTTTTGATCCGTTTACGGTAACTTTAATGGATTTTCGTCCGATTTATAGTGACGCTGTTTGCTTTTTCTATATATTACCTTTCACTAATAAAAAAGCTCTTGTAGAATACACATTATTCAGCACGAAATTACTTTCCTACAATAAGTACACCGATGCCCTTCAAAAATATATCCGATACGATTTAAATCTTCAGCAAACAGATTACCGTATCGTCCGGGAAGAAAAAGGTAATATCCCAATGGAAGATCGTTATTATCCTTGGCGGACAGGAAATTACATTTATAATCTGGGATCTGTGGGTGGTCTGACCAAACCGACCACAGGCTATACTTTTAAACAGATACAGAAATTTGTCCCCAAACTCGTCCGGCTATTAGAGAAAAATGATCTAAAAATCATATCCGGCATTACCAATCAATCACCCAAACAGTATCTTCTTTTCGACAGGTTATTTTTAAATATTTTGCAGCATGAACCGGATATCGCAGTCCGTGTTTTTCATGATCTATTTAAAAATAACCCTTTCGATCGTGTATTGGCTTTTTTGTGTGATGAAACCAATTGGAGAGAGAACCTTCAAATCATGTGGTCGGTGCCTATGCTTCCTTTTTTGAAATCTTTGTGGGAAACAAAATCAATTTTATTGAAATGATCGGAAATTACAGGTATACGCCATATCATGCCTCTACACTACAATTAATTTAACTTGAGTTCGAGATAAACCCCTCTTTAAAAAAGCGTCTTGGAATGAATATTTTACTTTGAAGATTTCTCCCTCCGGTCGAAACGACGCGAATAGACGTAGATGATGTTGATGGTTAACATACATCACGCAATGGTGTCATCTCGAACCCGCTTTTTGGGGGAGAGATCTTTCGAGCGTGAATATGAAACAAAACAAGTTTATAATTATATCGAATTCATGTTAATTTATTTCATGGTAACAGAAGCTGAACCCGATGTATGCATATCTGTGTGATCGGGATGGCCATAGACAATAAGTTTTCCGGAGCCGGAAATTTTGGTTTTCAGTCCCTTGCTTGCAGAAACAACAGAATGTGTTGATCCGCTCATACTCACATCGACGACATCCGCTTTCAAATTCTGAGCATTGACTCGTGATGAACCCGATCCGTCAAGTTTAAACGTTTTTGCCGAGCCGGTTGCCGTTAATCGATTTGATCCGCTGACATGAACTTCCAGATAATCCGTCGTAATATTTTTGAGTGAGATTTCATTACTTCCCGACGCGTCGATTTCCTCAATATTCGGAACCGTAATGTTGATCACTATTTGTTGAGATGGATTTATCGAATGATGATCCGTTGTAATTTTCAACTCGTTTCCCTGAACATCCGTATGGATTAACGGCAAAATATTTTCATCACCTTTTAAGATAACTTTCGATGATGGTCCATTTTGAATAATCACTTTATACGATCCGCCAAAACTAATATTTGCCACTTCCGGGATATCTCTTGATGTGGTTACGATGTTTCCATTCCCTTCAACCGATGAAAAAGTACCACAGGAAGCCAAGAATAGTAACAGCCCTCCCATTAACACAAATAATATTTTTCTCGACATTTTAAACTCCGGTTAATGCTTGTTTAAAACTAAACTTACGAGAAATCTATCTTATAGTTTCAATTTGAATCCCCTGTTGTCTCACTTTAAATCCACAAAAAGATTATTAGTGAAAGGCGAATAATCTTCCTGAAAAAACTCGAAATATTCAGGTTCCCCTACCCGGTCCATCACTTTGGTTTTCTCTATAACCGGAAGATAAGTTTTATAACAACGTAAGGCTTCTAAACCCTTCTCTTTATCAACATCATCCACTTTAATTTCACAATCAATTTCATCATCCGGCGATGTTTTTAATTTAAAATCGCCTCCCACATCATTCACTTCTCGCAGTGCATACATTGCCAGTCTTTTGGGATATTCTCTTCCTTGCTCTTTTAATTCACAAAAGGCTCGTTTCACTACAGCATGAGCGACAAGGTGATCCTGAAAGCCACTGATTCCGTCTACATTATAAGAAACAATGACATCCGGTTTGATTTCGTTGATATGTTCCTTGATCACATTTTCGATTTTAATCGGATTCATTTCCTTGAGTCCACTATCGGGTAAATCGAGCACGGTCATATCAGTCAGATCTAATACACGGGCGACATCCTTCATTTCCTGATATCGGACTTCTCCCATCTGATCAACGGAGTAATTAAATTTATGCCTTTGTTTGGTCGCACCACCTTTTGTGAGTGTCAATAAATAAACTTCATGACCTTCCCGTCGTTGTTTGTACATGACCGTTGCAGGACCAAAAGATTCATCGTCAGGATGCGGATAAATGTATAATACTTTCATAAATTCACTTTTTTTTAGCCACAGATTTTCGCGGATTGTAGCGGATTTTTAATTATTAACAAATTTGTCCATTTGTCAATAATAAATGTAATCATCTAACAAATCATTCACACCCTAACTCATTATTTTGGAACTAT
>DATFMK010000140.1:0-5157 GCA_035267005.1 Balneolales bacterium | reverse complement strand
ATCCTTTCTCGTATTTGGCGAGGTAATATAGCTTCTCTCCATCTTTAGACAGAACAAAATCACTCAGTAGAGAAGAATTAATCGTCAATCGCTTTGTACGATTTTCCAGGTTATTCAAATTCAGTTTCAAAGGAGCTTTTTTCTTTTCATTTTTCTCCTTCTTCTTGGTTTTGGTCGTGTCAGTCTTTTCTTCTTCTTTCAAAAGATCGTAATCTTCTTTACTTAAATTATACCGGTCAAACGCTTTTTGATTAAAAAACATGGCATAAACATCACCTTGGCTTCCCCGGCTCAGATTTTTCATGCCTTCCCGATTTGAGATCCAAACCATCATTTTACCATCCATACCCCATTTGGGACGTCCATCCTGAAACCCGCTTTGGGTTAGGTTGCGGCGCTCACCGCTGCCATCTGCTTTAATCAAATCCACTTCAGAGCGAATAAATGTTCCTTCATTGGAATCGGCTAATATCCATTTACTATCAGGTGACCAGGTAAAATATTGGTCTCCATCACTATACGACCAATTTACTCCTTCCGGAATAACGGTAACGCTTTTGTGGGTTTTGAGGTTGTATACTTTAAGTATATTACGTTCGAGAAGATAGGCGATTTTATCCCCATCCGGAGAATAGCGGGCTTGAAATTCGTCTTTTGGGGAATCGATAATAGGTTTATTTGAAATCTCGGTAGCGACATAAAAATAGGGCTCACTTTTATTTGCAATATGCATTTGGTCGATATCCCAGGAACCATTTTTCTCCACCGAATAGATGAGGGAACGACCATCCGGACTAAATTCTACCATTCTTTCCTGATAGGGGGTATCGGTTAAACGTTTCGTAGTGTGTCCGTCTATGGATGATACATAAATATCGCCCCGAAATACGAAAGCCACTTCTTTTCCATTGGGAGATAGCGACATATCAGTAATATGTCGATTCGTGACATTCAGTGTTTGTCTGGCATTTTGGGCAAAATCAGCCTGAATGGTAATTGGCACTTTTTGGGGAGATTGTCCATTAGACATCGTATAGATCTCCCCATTTTGATTAAAACAGAGAATACCGTTTTTGGATCGACTCAGTCCACGTACCGGATTTTTTTTAAAATGAGTCAATTCCACCATCTGTGACGGATTGGAAAGCGTGGAACTATAAACGTTGAGATTATTGTCATTTTTCTCACTCAGATAATAATACGATTCTCCATTGCCCCAAACGGGTTCCAGATCATTACCATTGAAGGTGGTTAATTTTGTGTATTTATGCGTATTAAAATTGTACGTCCAAATATCCCTGGTTACCGATGCCCGTTCATGCTTGCGTTGCTCACTTTCATATCCTTTACGATCCTGAAAGATGATCTCGTTTCCTCGCTTATTATAATGAGCATGTTCCGTACCTGCCGAATTAATCATGATTGAGCGGCCGCTATTGGCAGGTACTTTATATAACTTCATAAATAACGAAGAAATGGGAAAACGTATGGATGTATAAATATCGTTACGAGCTGTTCCAAAAATGACATCCTTATTATTAGGTGAAAAATCATAAGGGACATCTTTTGCCGAATTGTAAGTAAGGCGTGTGGCATTACCACCATCCGATGACATTATAAAAACGTCAAAATTACCGTGACGATTTGAGGCAAATGCGATGTGTTTTCCATCATGACTCCAAACAGGATAACTGTCGTAATCTGAGGTCATGGTCAAAGGTATTGCTGTTCCACCCGAGCTGGTTACTTTGAACAAATTCCCTTTGTACTCAAAAGCAATCCATTGACCATTGGGTGATATCGCCGGATGACGCATCCATAACGGATTATTAGTTGACTGTCCGAGAGCAAAGACCGGCAAGAATAAGAAAAGAATTAATATGTAACGTTTCATAGTATAATAGTTTACCCCTTATTTAATTGTAGAATGACTATTTGAAGGCTATGCAAAACCGCTCTGTTGCCCAATATCTGCATTTTCACGACTTCTAAATCCTCGATTATGGTTAATATGCTGCAGTTTCGAAGTCGCTCAGGCTTTGATATTGAACAAAATCTCTGGTTTTGCAAAGCCTTCTATTTAATAACTAGGGTATCTTCCTTTATCAGTAATCTTATAGTGTTATGAATTACAGATACTTAGTAAGATTTAAGTTACGATAAAGAATGATACAATTATTGCATGTTATGGAAAGAAGATTGGTATGTATAACTTGATGAAATTTTTTTGAGCACACTACTCCACTCCCCCCATAATATTTTAGTTTTAAATTATACTAACCCTTATTTACGACTACATTTGCAAAATGGCAAGAGGAGAATTCGAATATATGTCAATAAAACGTTACGTTTTCATGTTCAACAGATAGATAATTTGTGAGTCTTTCCATTAAATAAATTCATGAAAAAATTGCTTTTGGGATTAAAATATAGAGGTCAACTTCTTGAAAATATCCTTTAATTTATGAACATAATAATTCTTTTTGGCGTAAAACTTGTCACTACCAAAATGAAATTCTCCCTTAATCCGTTTTCTGATGGAGGGTGCCTGAAACAAGTCTTGCAGATACGGAGCAAGTGAAGCTCCCTGAATGGCCCCACCTGTTTTATATTTTAGGGATTTCCCCGATCGGCTGAAAACTCCCACCAGCACACTGATACCACCGGGACGTGCGATAAACAGACCGGCCGAGGTGCTTTTTTGTGCTGTTCCTGTTTTACCAAGAAAGTTGGAATTACTCCAATGATATCTGCTTTCTGTAAAGTGAAGTGTACCTTTGGGATCTTTGAGTGCGTTTGTAAGACAATAAGCGGTTTCCCTGGCTATAACGGGTTTAAAAAGTCTCGTATATCCGGAAGTATCTTTTTTACTGAAAATAAAATGATTGGGTATTTGTCCATATGGAGGAGTATAAGTTTGCAACAACCGGAAAAGATCAATTGGGCGAGGGGCATCGGCGCCAATAAAGGTTGCCGGATAGGGAGAAAAAGTTGAATCGGCCCCGGCTTTATGCAGAAGATCACGTAACGAATCACCGTAGTTAACGGCCAAATAAGCTGCTGCAACATTATTGGATCGTGCGAGCGCGTTAATCGCCTTTTGTTTCCGCGGAAAATTATCTTGTGAAGAATAATTCTTAACCGTCCATATGCCACCGGATACATTAAATGTTTTGGGTCCGGCAGCCGGTAATTTCCGGTAAATGTTTCCACCTTCACGAATGTATTCACTGTATATGAACGGCTTGACCAGAGACCCGGGCCGCCAGGCTGATCGAATATTGATATTGTTCATATATTTATCGCCCATCTGAGCAGAACCGATAGCCGATAGGATAGAATCGTTGTGAGCGACAATGATAAATCCGTCTAAATCTTTAATACCAGTTTGTTTTTTGAAATTCTTAATGATTGTGGTTAAGGTTTTGTGTGCAACCGATTCTACATTTAGGTCAATTGTCGCATGAATTGCGCTGGTATCATTAATAAAAGGTTTGAGCTGTTCAATTATTTCATTTTGGTATTCAATTTTAGAAGCCCGTGATTTGATCTTATTCGAGTTTATTGAGGGTAAGTTTTGCAATAAGTGATGATATTCTTTCCCGGTTATCAATTTTCTTTTTATCAGAGAACGAGCAAGCCGTTCATACTTTGCTTTAAACGCGGATCTGTTTTTTAAATAGGTATTGGGACTGCTGATCAAAGTTATAAGTGCCAATCCTTCCGGTTTAGAAATATGGGTAATATCCTTTCCAAACAATTCCCGGGCCCCTCTTTTAAAGCCCCGGATCTGTACAGCAGGTTTATTATACGAACCCAGGAAAACGCTGTTCATATAATATTGCAATATTTTCTGATGAGAATATTTATCGGCAAGGCCATAACCGATTAATGTCTCTTTGACTTTCCGTAACCAGAATTTCTTGTCATTTCGTAAAATTATTCCGCGTGAAAATTGCTGTATGATACCACTCGCACCTTCGGCAAAACGACCTTTTATAATATCCGTGAATGCAGCACGAAAAACACTTGGCCAATCGACGACATAAGTATCATGAAACCGGCTGTTTTCGAGATCGATAAGATATTTTTGTAAAAAGGGAGGGACATTATCGGGATGATCAGCTTTTGCGATGATCTTACCGTTGGTATCGTAAATGGTTTTCTTCTGAATGTATTGAGTCATTACATTATTCAGATTACGAAATCGTTTAGCCTCCTTTGCACCGATAATAGCCGATAACTCGAAATCCGGCATATGAGCTACCCAAAAACCGGTTAATCGTTCTATCGGAGCTAATGGCGAGAATAACTCAACCAATAAAACGATCATTCCAAACAGGATAAAAATGTTACGTTTTAAATGATCAGTGAAGAACCGTTTTATGCTTAAGAGCATCTTCAAATAATACTGCCGAAAATTAGAAAATTTCATTATCCTTTTTTAAAAAAGTTTAACGCATTGATTAACTCTGATTATTCACCAAAAAATTTAGTCGTGGTCAAGACGAAATTAAAAATGCGCATGAGAGGTATTCTGGTGCCTTGATTAAGCATTTTAAATTTCAATGCGGAGCACGGCCAAATTTCGTAGCTTTTTTTAGCGTCCTCAAAATTAAGGATCGGTTTATTTTTTATAAATTATTTAATTTGCAATAAGGTATGCATTACTTCTTATTGGTTTCGTGAATAATTCGGGTTAACAGATGGCTTTACAAAACTAAGATATAAGGTAAAACGATAGTTTCGCACGAATGGATCTATCAGCGAACGGGTTAATGAAAAGAGAAGAGCACGATTAAGATGTCATTGCAAATAACAAATAAAATAAATGAATGTGATGTATTTAGCATAGAATTGGCAGTATAAAAAGCAAAAGTAAACTAAAAATAAAATTTATTCTTTATTCAAGCAATTTGCTTAACCCGGATTATTCACCAAGAAATTTTGGTGTGTCCCGAAAGTTTTCGGGATTAAAAATGCGCATGAAACGTACAGGGGTACCTTGATTAAGCATTTTAAATTCAACGCAGAGCACGGCAACATTTCGCAGCTCTTTTTAGACTCCTCAAATTTGAGGAAAACTTTATTTATTACAAGATATTGTTCCTTCAGTATGATAGGTATTGATTCTTGTAGCTTACGTGAATAATTCGG
>DATFMK010000139.1:0-5373 GCA_035267005.1 Balneolales bacterium | reverse complement strand
CCGTAATCACGATAGTGATTTGCTGATAAACGTCTAAACCAAGTCCCAAAGCCTGTGCGATAAAAACAGCAGCCACGGCCTGATAAAGACTGGTCCCGTCCATATTAACCGTCGCACCAACTGGCAATACAAAGCTGGAAACCTCTTCATGAACTCCCAGATTCTTTTCAACCCGTTCCATCGTCACAGGCAGTGTAGCGACACTGGAACTGGTGCTGAATCCGAGCAACATGGCCGGACGTATACCTTTTATAAAATCACGGAATTTCATTTGGCTGAATAACTTGAATAATCCCCTGTAAACAACCATCAAATGAATAAACAAGCCAATCATTACGGTGAGCATATACCAACCTAAAGCATAAAGCAGTTCAAAAGCTTTATGTAGATCATTTCCAGCTAAATCGACGATAAGAGCGGCCATCAGAGCAAAAACCCCATACGGTGCCATCATCATGATATAATCGACAATTTTAATAATCACATCATTAAAACCATCAACCAGTTTGATTATCGGTTCACTTTTATCTTTGGAGATCTGAACCAGGCCAATGCCAATTAAAACCGCGACAAACACAATTTGCAACATCTCTCCATTATCAGAGGCTGCTGCAAAAAAGTTTTTGGGAACAATTTCAACCAACGGCTCGAGAGGACCCCGATTGATTACGGATTCCGCCGATTTGTTCTGTTGACTCACATTTTCCTTATAACTTGACATCAGCTGCTGACGTGTTGCCGGCGGTAATACTTTGCCCGGTTTAATAATATTAACCACCGTCAGTCCAATAGTGATCGCACATATGGTAGTGACCAAATAAATCGCAATGGTTTTAGTACCCATACGGGAAAGTTTCCGGATGTCACTTAGACTTGTAATACCTACAATCAGAGAGGTTAATACTAAAGGAACGGCGATAAGTTCCAATAGCCGGACAAATATGGTACCGAATGGCTTAATCCAATTCTCAGTAAACTGATTGATTCCAAACTGACTGGCAAATAATCCCCAAAGTAATCCGAGAACTAGACCTATTATAATTTGCCAATGCAATTTTCTGTACCAAGACATAAACCCTCTCTCTAAATTTTGACACTGATATTTTACAATATGTTATAAAGCAGTAAAGTAGTAAAAGCCCCCAAACCGATTGCCGACCAGTTTACTGCATTATTCCCGAGTTTTAAATTATTGATGAAAAAAACAGGGATCACAATCGTTTTATTTCGAAATTGGAAAACAGCACCGAGAATGGAATCATAAAAGCATCCCAGGAAACCTGATATCACTATTACGAAAAAAATCAGATTGGGTTGTAAATTTGAAAAAGCCATAAATATGGCACCAATCAACCCACTACCTAATCCGGCGGCTACCGTTCCATATAAGCTGATACCTCCATTTTCACCAGCTTTGACAGGTTTAAAATTGAGGATAAAAAGCGTTTTCGCCTTTTTAAACAAAGTTCCAACCTCCGTAGCCCAGGTATCCGCTGTAGCTACGGCAATGGTGGCAACAGCCGTGATATACCACATTCTGGATTTAAAAATAAAGAACAAGATCAGGAAGAAGATAAACCAGAATCCATTTGCCCAGACTTGTAAACCATTTCTTCGATCACCGAGATGAAAAGAGGTTTTCTTTCTTCTCATCTTAAATCCATTCAACTTGGTTAACCAACTCCCGGTAGCAAAAAAAACAAGTAATACAAGAGCGGCATTAATTCCTCCCAGCCCATAGGTATAAGTTCCTAAGACAATGGCGGATTTAAAACCATCCAGAGTTATCCAATTTAGAAGAAAGGCGATGGAACAAATAACAATGGATAAGCCCAAGGCAACAGCAATTCGCCATTGCTCCGTCCCCGTTGCAACGGTTACGAACAGAACTAAGAGTACAAATGAGAACAGATAATTAAGTAATCGGTCCAAAGTTTATCCGTCCATTTAGGATTGAGTACCATCCTGTAATTTTTTATTCGGTTTCATGATAGCATAAATAATTTCCGCATACCCCGCCACAATAACTACAGGTGAAATATATAATGAAATAAAACCATTCACCTTATTTTCGATATACATCGCAGCAAAACCGGCTATAATTAAAACCAAACCCAGAACAATTAATTTGTAGTTATCTTCTCCAAATAACATGCTTTGGGTTTCTTTCTCTTTTTTTCCGCTTCTACGCCTTCTGTTTGTTTTACTCATTTATATAAAAGTTTTTCCGTTTTTATTAACTAAATCCCTTGTATCCGTTAAGGATTCATAAAAATAATGAATTTTATCAATAACAAATAACGATTAATATGGTAATGAATTATACATTCTTTATCGGCTTGTTTCAATAATTAAGAATAATAAAACCAAATTATT
The DNA here is from genome assembly GCA_035267005.1 of Balneolales bacterium. Taxonomy (GTDB): domain Bacteria; phylum Bacteroidota; class Rhodothermia; order Balneolales; family DATFMH01; genus DATFMH01. Next base: position 2,997 of record DATFMK010000139.1, on the reverse strand, counting down.
ACTCACAAAATGATACCATTTTTTTTAAGTAAACGTTACTTTTTTAAGTTATAGATATAAAAATTTGAGTAGATTTTAGCTAAACTTTACAATACGTTATGGGTTAAAATACACATAAATTCAATAGTAGGAGATCTTGAAACCAATAATCTTAGCATCCCAAAGTCCCAGAAGACGCGCGTTGTTGTCGCAGATTAACTTAACGTTTACGGTGCACCCAAGTAATGTTAGTGAAGATACCGATCGGGAGTTTTCGCCTTCGGAACTGGTGGAAAAATTGGCAAGACGCAAAGCCATCGATGTGGCACAGAATTATAGATCCGCGCTGGTTATTGGAGCTGATACAATCGTGGTTCATCAGGGAGATATCCTTGGTAAGCCTGGAAGTGAATACGAAGCGATTCGGTTGCTTAAAAGATTAAGCGCTGATACACATGAGGTTTACAGTGGTGTATGTCTGGTTCTTACAAATGCACAAAAAGGACTTCAAAAAACGACCAGTTTTTACGCATGCACAAGAGTCACGTTCTCCTCATTAAGTGATCAGGAAATTGAAGAATATGTTAAAACGGGCAGTCCAATGGATAAAGCCGGAGCGTATGGCATTCAGGATGACTGGGGCTCGCTTTTTGTTTCTGAAATTCATGGTGATTATTACAATGTGGTTGGTTTCCCGCTGCAAAAATTTTATTCTGTTCTTAAAGACTTTGCTCCTGAATATTTACCTTCCGCTATTTTAGAAAACGGATAAATCTGGATGCGCTATGAAGGGCTTGCAAAAAAATATCGTAATCCTGCTATTTCTTATTGTATTTTCTACACTTATATTACCCCCGGTTGATGCTCAGATCGGTCATCAGTATCAACAGGCCAATGAGCTCATTCAGGAGGAAAAGTACGAACAAGCTTACGCTATATTACACGACCTGATTGAAAAATATCCCAATTCCTTTCCTATTTATGATCGCACGATCACCTGTCTGGTGCATCTCAAGAAATATAACAGAGCCATTCAACTAACTAAAGATCGTTTACATGGAAGCTATAAAAATGTAGTCATGGCCGTTCGACTCGGTAAGCTTTATCATTTGGCGGGCGATTCTTCAAAAGCTAATTCTATTTGGGAAAATACGCTTAAACAAAATGCCGGTCAGGTTCAGACGTATCGGTACATTGCCGAGACTATGCAGGATAGCCGGGAATATAGCAGAGCAACAAAAATTTATAAGCTGGCGCGTAAGAGATTTAATAATCCTGCATTATTTCTTTTCGAAATGGCCAATAATTATCTTCAAGCTGGGGAGTATAAGGAAGCCATTGACGAATTCTTACATCTGATTAAGGTAGATAAAAGTAGGCTTGCGTTTGTCGAGCATCAATTGCGTCAGTATAACGACAAATATATTTACACCGTAGCGACCCAAACTACGGAGCAAGCTGATCAAGCCTTCTCTACGGATAAAGATTACAGAATTGCTTTGAAAAAGCTTTTGATATGGCTTTATCTCGAGCAAAATCGGGATAAAAAAGCGTTAGTAACAGCCATCAAATTGGAACCTTTAATAAAATCAGGACATTATCCTGTTTTCGATGTTGCTAAAAAACTTCGTTCTGATAATAAATTTAAATTGGCTGAGGAAGCCTATTCATACTATGTGAAGCATCCGCAACATGATTTGGCCGCCCGAAGTCTTGAAGAAATGGCTAAATTGGATATTCGCTGGGCGGAATACTTGAGTGAATATAATATCGATTTTACGCATAAATCGGATTCGCTTTATCATCAGGCTTATCAAAAAAGTGAAGAACTCACCAATAATTATCCAACTTACGATCGATTATCCAACATATTAGTATTACAAGCTGAATTGGCTCTGAACCATATAAAAAATTTGGATTCCGCTCAGTCCTATGTCGGTAAACTGGAACACCTTCCAGGGCATCAAAAATCGGAGGCCTTGATTAACTATTTGAGAGGTAGAATCTTACTCTACAAAGGGAATTTTGACCGGGCCCGTGTCTATTTCACGCGAAGCAGGAAAAAAGCTCACAGTGGTCCACTCGCGGATAAAGACCGCTATTATCTGAGCCTTACCGATTTTTACGCTGGTGATTATGATTTTGCGAAGATTCAAATTGAATCTCTGGAAAAAGACCATACTTCTCTTTATGCTAATGATGCTCTTCAATTGAGGATGTGGATACAAGATGGGATAAACAAGGATTCGACCACCACCCAGCTCGATACCTTTTCCAAAGCTCAGTTTTTGTACGATAAAGGAGCAACTCCGGCAGCGCTCGATACGCTATCTACCTACATTATCCACCCTGTTTATCACCCGTTACAGGATGATATGACGCTTTTCGCGATTAAAATGCTTCGTGCACAACATCCGGTATCGGCTTTTGTCATAGCAGATAACTTTTTAAGAACTCAATACTTTCAAGGTCCTTTACTTGAGCGATTATTGTGGGAGCGAGCTCAGCTGGCATTGCGATTGCACACAGATCGTTCGTTTCAAAAAAAGCTGGATGATTCTAAATTTTACCCGAATTTACCCGGATTCTTGAAAGATCAGAAAAATAACTTTTTTGATGAACAGGTCCGTAAAAGATTAATTGAAGCAACAAAAAATAAGCAAAAAGTCATCGCCCTCTTTGAGCAAATATTAGTACATTACCCAAGGGGCTTTTACGCCGAATTTACTCGTAATCAAATACGTAATCTCCAAAAAGAGAATGCATCCTGATGATCAAAAAAGCCACTTTTATATTATTATTTGTGTTACTTGGCAGTATTTCAAAAGCTTTTGCTCAACAAATACTTATCCCTATGGATGCCTCTCAGACAAATCATTTGAAGGCTTATGGCATCATCTATAATCACCTGAAAGCTGGTCACCGGGCGAAATGGCTGCTTAATTATCGCGGTGGGAGTTTCATAGCTGGAACGCAGGATAGTATCGCTCAAAAATGTCGTCTAAGGAATGTTTCCTA
>DATFMK010000138.1:0-3595 GCA_035267005.1 Balneolales bacterium | reverse complement strand
CTTTTTCTAAAACCTGGCATGTCAAATGCTCAAAATACAGGTACCCTCAAGGGTAACATTGTAGACAGTAAAAGTGGTAATCCGCTTGGCGGTGTGAATATTTTTGTAATGGGTACTAATCATGGTACGAGTTCAGATTTTAAAAGTGGAACTTATCAACTTGATTTGCCGGCAGGTTCATACACTCTGAGAATTACGTTTATTGGTTATCGCACGATTAAGAAAGATATAAGTATCAACTCCGGACAAACCCTGCAATCTGATTTCTCGATGAAACCCAATTTAATCGGAATGGACGAGGCTGTTGTTATCGGTGCAAGACGTAAAAATCGAACCGTAATCAAGTCAGCGGTTCCAATCGATGTTTTAAACACACAATCTCTTCATACCACAGGGTTATCCGAAACAAGTCAGATTATTCAATCACTGGCTCCTTCCTTTAACTTTCCACGTCCAAGTGTAACAGATGGCACCGATGCCGTTCGACCTGCCACTTTACGCGGACTTGGTCCAGGTGAATTATTGGTATTGGTAAATGGGAAAAGACGTTATACCAGTGCTTTAGTCAATGTAAACGGAAGCGTTGGCCGTGGAGAAGCGGGAGTCGATTTAAATGCCATCCCGGCGGGTGCCATACAGCGAATTGAAATTCTTCGTGATGGTGCTGCAGCTCAATATGGATCTGACGCTATCTCAGGTGTTATCAATATCATCCTAAAAAAGGATTCCGGTTTTTCAACTTCGACGAAATTGGGTCAAACAAGCAAAGGTGATGGAAGAACAATCGATAGCTATCTGAATTACGGGACTTCGATAGGAAATGGCGGTTATTTCAATATGACAGCCGCATATCGTGGTCGTGGGAATACTAATCGATCCGGTTTGGATCCGAGACAACAGTATTTTGGCAAAGATAGTAACGGAAATCCCACCTTTTCCGGAGATCCCAATCAGGTTAGTACCGATCCCAGAGAATCAACATTCAATAGGAAAAACTTTCATTTAGGTGATCCAGTAGCAAAAAATGGTGATTTTATGTTTAACGGTTCTATTCCTTTAAGCAGCAGTTCTCATTTTTACACATTTGGCGGACTCGGTTATCGTGACGTTCAGTCAGGTGGCTTTTATCGCCGCTCTCTTGATGATAGGAATGTACGCGCCATCTATCCCGACGGTTTTCTACCTATCATTCATTCCAAATTATTCGATGGTTCGGTAGCAATGGGAGTAAAAGGTGCAACTACTTCAGGATGGGCCTGGGACATCAGTAATACCTATGGACACAATGCTTTCAACTTTAATGTTGATCACAGTCTCAATACATCTTATGGAGCGCAGAGTCCGACAAGTTTTAATGCAGGAACATTATTTCTGAATGAAAATTCCATCAATCTGGACCTATCCAAAGATTATAATGTCAGTGCCAATCACTTGGTCAGTCTGGCCTTAGGCAGCGAATTTCGTATTGATAATTATCAAATTCACGCCGGAGAAAAAGCCTCTTATGCTGATGGCGGTGTAAAAATTCTGGATGGACCAGATCAAGGTCAGCAACCTTCTATTGGCTCACAGGTATTTCCAGGTTTTCGACCAACAGATGCAACCAATCAATACAGGAATAACCTGGCATTATATGCCGATGTTGAAAATAATTACATCGATAAATTTCTGATTACTGCTGCCGGACGCTTTGAACATTATAGCGATTTTGGCTCCACCATCATCGGGAAAATGACCACACGGTATGAACTCAACAAGGCTTTGGCACTGCGAGGATCATTTAGCAGCGGTTTTAAAGCACCACAATTGCAACAGGCCTGGTATTCAACAACCGCTACTGTGTTTATTGATGGCTCACCATATGAAATACGAACTTTCCCAGTAAATAGTCCCGGGGCTAAAGCTTTGGGCTCTGAACCGTTGAAACCCGAAAAATCAATAAACTTTAGTGGAGGTATTTCAATCACACCTGGTAATAGCTTTTCCATGACCGTTGATTACTATCATATCAATATCAAAGATCGGGTCGTTTTGTCTTCCAACTTTATCGGTACTTCGGTACGACAACTACTTGAAAGCAGAGGGTTACACGGTGTAACAGGAGGACGTTATTTCACGAATGCAGCTAATACGACAACCGAAGGATTGGATATCGTTGCTCATTATGGATTATCAATGGGCTCCAGCGGTATTCTTCGTTTTACAAGTGCCTTTAATCTGAATAATACGAAAATCACACATACTGATCCAACGCCTTCCCAATTATCAAGTTTGAATGTGGAAATCCTGGATCGATCGGCTCAGGGATTACTCACGGTTGCCCAACCGAAAACCAGTCTGAATATTACAACAGCTTATTCATATAAAAGGTTAAACATCGTATTAAGAAACACCAGATTCGGGAAAGTGACCAACTGGAGCAACGATCCAACTCGCGATCAAACCTTCAGTGCCAAATGGCTGACCGATCTCGATTTATCATATTCTATAACCCATAATGTAAAGCTGGGATTGGGTGCCCAGAACTTATTCAATGTATATCCGGATAAAGTCATTGCACAAAATTCCTATCATGGAATATTTCAATATACTGGCATATCTCCATTTGGCTTTAACGGGTCCTATTTCTATTCACGATTAACAGTAACCCTTTAAATAAATGGGATAACCAGCGTTAATCTTCAAAGGTTATCCCATTATAATATTGGGGGGATTTACAAATAAAATTACAAGTGAATTTGAACTATCTCGAAAGGCTTCATTCTCTATGATTATTAATAATGATCTTAATCTTTATGAAAACGATAAATAAATTATATACATCAGCCATCCTGTTGATCATCATTTTTTTTACGATCCGTACATCAGACGCACAGGTCGGTATCCCCAAAATTTATAAAAATGCGATTGTAGTCAGTGCAACAAAGGAGGCTTCTGAAGCCGGTATTCAAATCATAAAACAAGGAGGCAATGCTGTTGACGCTGCTGTGGCCGTTTGCTTTACACTTTCAGTAACCTATCCGGAAGCTGGTAATATTGGAGGCGGTGGTTTTATGGTCGTTCATCTGTCTAATGGTGAAGTTAATACGCTCGATTTCAGAGAAACGGCTCCTGCCAGCGCGTCACGTACGATGTATCAAGACAAAAACGGTAAGGTTATAAAAAATCTAAGCCGTGAAGATGTGCTGGCTGTTGGGGTTCCGGGTACCGTGGACGGTATGGTCAATGCTGTAAAAAAATATGGAAGATTGAGTTTAAAACAGGATATGGCACCTGCTATTCGGTTAGCTCAACAAGGATATCATCTCAGCTATGGAAATAAAAATGCTTTAAATCGCTATCGTAATAAATTTTTGCGATATAAGGGATCATCCATGTATTTCACCAAACCGAACTCTACCCTTTATCAGGAAGGGGAACTATTTAAACAAAAAGACCTGGCCCACACTTTGGAATTGATTGCCGAAAAAGGTCGTGAAGGATTTTATTCGGGTCACGTTGCGGATCTTATCGTCAAAGAAATGAAGGCAAGGAATGGATTGATCACTTATGATGACCTCAATAATTATCATAGTGTTTGGCGAAAACCCATTGT
>DATFMK010000137.1:0-3483 GCA_035267005.1 Balneolales bacterium | reverse complement strand
AGCTTTCATTGACGTCATGCCCGACCCCGATCGGGCATCCATTAACACGTTTTTGAATCCTAAAAATGGTGTATTAAAAACGCCAATCCATCCCCCCGACATCATTCCGGGCACCGACCCGGAATCTTGATGTTGAAGGCTTTGAGCGTTGTTTGGTTTTCCTTGGAAAGTATGTTGTTAGCTAAATAACCACGAATCGTAAACGGTAATAACGTGTTGGCTGGATCCTGAATTAAATTCAGGAAGACGTCATTTTTTCGGGGAAAAACGACCAGAGACGATATCTTTTCTTGGATACCATTCACCACATCAGGACGTCATGCCCGACCCCGATCGGGCATCCATTATCACGTTTTTGAAGCCTAAAAATGGTGTATTAAAAACTCCAATCCATCCCCACCGACGTCATTCCGGGCACCGACCCGGAATCTTAATGTTAAAGGCTTTGAGCGTTGTTTCATTTATAACTGGAAAGTATGTTGTTAGCTAAATAACCACGAATCGTAAACGGTAATAACGTGTTGACTGGATCCTGAATTAAATTCAGGAAGACGTCGTTTTTTCGTGGAAAAACGACCATAGACGATATCTTTTCTTCGATACCAATCACCACATCAGGACGTCATGCCCGACCCCGATCGGGCATCCATTAACACGTTTTTGAAGCCTAAAAATGGTGTATTAAAAACTCCAATCCATCCCCACCGACGTCATTCCGGGCACAGACCCGGAATCTTGATGTTAAAGGCTTTAAACGTTGTTTCATTTATAACTGGAAAGTTTGTTGTTAGCTATATCATTTACGGTTTGTAAACGGTAATAACGTGTTGGCTGGATCCTGAATCCAGTTCAGGAAGACGTAAGTTTATAAGTTTTATATCTAATTACAAGACTCTTCCCTGTTATACTAATCCGAGCGCTCTGCGTCCCTTACTAACATTTAATATTATAAAAAAGGCCATTCCAAAATGGAACGGCCTTTTCCCTATTAGTTACCATAGTGTTATTTTGGTTTGGGACCTTCAGCTACCTGAACGAAGTTATCCGTATTGATCCATTTTGCGAAAGCTGCTTTGATTTGATCCGCCGTCGTATTCACATAATGTTTGGCAGCAATAGTGGGTTCATTAAGCGGTAAGTCATCATTAGCCCTCGACAATAAACCACCGGCAATCGCATTTTCACTCGATTCAGCTAATGGAATTTGTCTGAGCAACAGAGCTTTTGCCTGACGCAATTCTTTGGGAGTCACATTTTCATTCTGCATCTGTTTGAGATCTCTAACGATAATACCTCTTGCCTTCGATACATTCGGAGGATCACACGCATAATTCACGGTATAAGTAGAACGTGTTTTCCCAATATTAAAGGACGAGGAAACGTAATAGACGAGTCCCGAATTCTCTCTCAAATCGCGATACAAACGCGTGGCATAAAAAGCACCACCTAATACATGATTCCCAACCTTAAGGGTGTAATAATCCGGATTCGAACGTGTCAAGCCCAGATTTTCGGCTAAAGTGACTTTATCCTGAACACGACTTGCATCAGGAACATTGGTTTCGGATGCTTTATTCATCGGCACTTTTGAAAAATCGACATTCGGCTTTTTGCCTGTGGCTTTCCATTCTCCAAAGTATTTTTCAATCACTTTCTTTGCAGTATCCGGTTGGACATTTCCTATCACTACTATTGTTGTCATATCGGGCCGGTAAGCTTTTTTATAATAACTTTTGACATCTCCCAGCGTCAGAGATCGAACTTTAGAGGGTGTAGCATGTCTCAAAGCGGGATCTCCCTTGGGTAACAATGCTGTATGCAATGCTTTGCCAAACAAATAATCCGGACTTTGTAACTGTCCGGCCAAAGTTGCCGCTGTCTGACGTTGTGTAATCATAAAAGCGCGGGATGGTAATCCGGGATGTAATTCATTATCGGCAAGTAACTGTACACCACGATCGAAGTGATCATGCAGAACCTGAAGCGAGAAACTGCTACCCGCCGATTCATTAGCACCAATATTGTCCAGGGCTTTTTGAAACTGAATGCGATTCAGACTTTTGGAACCATAATCGAATAATTGCCCAAGTATTCCCGAAACTCCTTCCTGACCTTTAGGTACTTCCAAATCAGGATTGGTTTTAATATTTCCATACACACTCACGGTATTTGTTATGGTCTCGGGTTGAACAATCAACTTAATTCCATTCGGCAAAGTAGAGACGACCGGGTTTACAATTGATTTCGGCACCGTCAGGCGTCCCATTGCATTTTCAGCCCATCTGGGCAATTTGACCGGTTTGGGGTGTTTGGGAGCAAAAGATTCCTTTCCACCAAAACTTTTATGTGATATCGGCTTACCCGATGATTGTGGCGTTAATATCGCGTAAATAGCATGTTTCTGATTCAGATATTTACGTGCCACCCGATTCACATCCTGAACCGTTACGTTTTTAATCGCCTTCAAATCTTCACTTGGTGATGTGCGACCTTCAACAGCCAGAGCTTCCGACCAAACCGAAGCCAATCCGGATACTGAATTTTTTTGAAACTCAAAAGATGCAATTTCATCCCGTTTAGCTGCCTTAACAAGATCCGGATTCACGCCATTTTTAACTTCCGATGCTATTATAGACGAAACATTATGAAGCAATCCTTCAGAATCTCCATTTTTAGGAAATACAGCCAATCCAAAGCCTAATCCAGCTTTTTTGAATGCATTCATCGAAAACCCAGCATACAGCGCTTTTCCCTGAGGTACCAGAGCATATAACTTCCCTCGCTGACTGGAAAGGACATCCGATAATATTTGAGCCGCGGCATAATCCGGACTATCCGAACCCGGCATGCGAAATGACATCACAGCCAATCCGTAAGGTAAATCCGTTTTGAGATGAAGAGTGTCCGGTTTCACAGGCTGTAGATTTACTGATGGTCGAGGTGGTAATTTTTTTGAAGGAATGTCTCCAAAAAGATTTTCCACTTCTTTTAACGTTTTCTGAGGATTTACTTTACCTACAATCACCAAAATGGCATTATTAGGAGCATACCATTTATCATGAAATTTCTTGAGCATCGCTCCTGTCGTTTTATTAAAAGAGGGACGTGTTCCCAATGCATCGTGTGCGTAAGGGGTCCCTTTATACATGGCAACCAGCAGTTTTTTATAAAATACATACTGTGGATTGGACATATCACTGGCCACTTCCTGTTCTATCGCACTACGTTCATTTTTCCATAACTTTTTAGTATCCAACACTCCTCTCATCCGAATAGATTCGATATGAAGCGCGATATCCAAATCTTCAGAAGGAATCGTAAAATAATATTGCGTTACCATTTGGCGCGTATCGGCATCAAAATCTCCTCCCATAGCAGCTGTTATATCTGCCAGTTGATTGGCGGATAATCCCGGACTCCCCCGAAACATCATGTGTTCCTGTGCATGAGCCATTCCGGGAAACCCTTTCGGCGCTTCATTAG
>DATFMK010000136.1:0-6143 GCA_035267005.1 Balneolales bacterium | reverse complement strand
CGTGATCGTGCCATTGAATATTCCAAAAAGTTGAAGCGAAAATACCGGAATGCCTGGGTCGTTCAGGATAAGATCAATCCGAATATGATTCCATCGAAGATGGATAAGAAAGACAGTGATCAGTAAGCAGTAAACAGTATCCGTTCAATTAACAATGAGTAATAAATAATAAAACAATAAGAATGAACCCAGAGGATTCATTCTTAAATACCCTCCAACGGATAGTTTGTCCCGAATAATTTTGGGAGGTGTAGGGGTGGGTTAATACGTGCCAACAGGCAATTACATTATTGCATATTATTCATAGTTTCGTCAGTTGTCTGCGTATGTTCACCTAATGTGACCTTGTAACGTTTTCAAAAATTGGTGAGTCACTTATTTCTCTTACTGCTTAACACTTATATCTCGAGAAGCGCATAATCTGCGGTCTATAAAAAACGTTAAAGCGAAAAAAACATCACATTTTAATCGTACCATCATCTTTTTTCATGTACCAGGCTAAGGCAACTATGCCAAATGAGAAAGCCGGTGACAGGTATCGGTTCAAAAGTTCCACTCCATCTAATAAATATCGGCAGTAAGATAACCCTCCTAAAAGCATTCCTGTTTCAAATATGAAAATTATGCTATGAACTACTAAAAGCCATAATATCCAGCGAGCCTCCAAACCTAATCCGGAAATAAAAATCACCGAAAGCAACAAGTATCCTCCAAAAGCAATTTTATAATTAAACTTATGAGGGGTTATGATCTTTTTGGGGAAAAGTATCTGAATACTTACCAGGTTTTTGTGTTTGATGACAATATTGGTCTGCTTCTTAGCAAGAGACAAAACAGTTGGATAGGTCCAATGTGTGTTAATAAGAACCCTTAAACGACGAAATGCCAGAAAATAGAATACGGTTACTAAAACGACTAAAACGCCCCTCTTAACCCATAGCATCTGTTTGTCTCCTGATCGGTTTAAAATGTAATGCATGTTGTCCCCAATTAGCCCAAAATAACCACAGGAGGAAAATCACCAGATAGAAAAAAATGTCTCCGGCATAATGATGCATAAAATCAAAAGCGGCAGGCTGATAGTACTGTGTTAATGTGAGAAGACATAACCTCAGGACATTGGATAGATAGAGCATCATGCAACCCAACGGGATAAACATTAATCGCTTTTTTGTATCGCCAGGATAGGCAATGATAAAACCTAAAAATAACCCAATAGCCGACAGACCATTACAACCTGTTGCCACCTGAATTCCGGACATGTGTTGGATACCCAATACATTAGCATACGTAAATACGGAATAGCCAAATAAACGCAACATTCCAGCGCCTGTCGTGACCAACTTATGCTCCAGCCATGCATCAAGGTGACCGGACGGACTTAATATAATGTTATACAGGATATACCATATAAGATAGACGACCAAACCCTTGAGGAAAAACACGAGGATGGGTTTGGATGGGGTATATTTCCACTTCAATTCTTTTTGGAACATTATTTTATGATTTTAAAAATAAACGGCTTTTTCCACATAACGCACTAATGAAATATCTTTTTTATTTGAAGCCAGCAAACCGGTATAAAATTTATCACGATTTATTTCTGTCGCGTATCTTTTTTATGGCATAGCTCCCACCCAGTGCGGCCAAAATACCCAGACCACTAAGCGGTGTTTGCTGAGCTGTACCGGGAAATCCGGGTTGAGCCATGAGTATGACCGGCATTAGTATTAAGAAAATGAGTGTAACAATGATGAATTTCGTTTTCATAATGTCCATTTTTAGCTGCATTGATGTTGTCAGTATATAACTACGTACTTATCTCTTGTAATGGGTCAATTGGTTGAAAAGATCGATGCTTGATTATCATCTTCCGATGACATTCTCTCTTTTCTTTATCAGTCCAACTTCTGTAATCATACATGTCAGGCAGAACCGCAATTTGTTACTATTTGCGGTTCATGCCCATGAAAACATACATTAACCTTACGCTTACTTATTTTATAAGTGTCATTTTTTTGCTTATCACTTTATTTCCTTCTTGTAACCGGTAGATATACACCCCGCTGGAAAGATGACGAGCATCAAAGTTCAACGTATAATGACCGGCAGCTTTATCCTGGTTCACAAGTGTTGCTACTTTACGTCCCAACATATCATACACCTTCAATGATACCTCTGATTTTTTCGGTACATCAAAAGCGATACGTGTCGTCGGGTTGAACGGGTTCGGATAATTCTGTAATAACCTGACGGTACCCGGAACAGTAGCTTGCTTTTGAACAGCCGTCAATGAATGAGTTGAAATATATAGGGTAAACTTAGACGTCTGTACAGTATCACTGTATGTCGACCTGGGCGAAGGTGGCAACTTAGATCCTTTTTGTCCGGCATTCGAAGCCTGAACCGTAAAATCAGTGGCCTTGTTCTCCCTCAGATTGATCTTTTCGTCTGTTTCATTATTCTTCAAAATTAACTGCCAGTCCTGAGGTATATTTTGCAGATTCCATTGCAGCTTATAGCTACCTCCAACAGTTATATCAACATCTAATGGAATATCCCACTCTTCATCTGATCTATCATTAATAAAATCCCGAACGATCCAACGTTGTTGTTTGGAGCTTATCAAATATAGGTTGGCGTGATGATCCGATAAACTTTGCAGTTTGGGGACCGGGGCGATCACTTTTGAGGTATCGGCAGGGAACATTACACTCGCTTCATCCATAAAACCTTCACCTTGCATGGAAATTTTCAGGAGGGGAATACTGATTTCAGTATCCGTCTGCTTATAAAGAGATGAGTTATTCGTAAAATCACTGGCGTTGAGCCTAAGACTTGCTGATGATCCTTCCGCTTTTACCCAGAATGATTGAAAGGCCGGTATTTGACCATCAAAATTACCCCCGGAAGGATAATAAACACGATATCCTCCCGCACCACTGTTATACTCATTATCCCATATATACACATAATCCGACAAATTCTTATTCCCTCCATTATCAATCACCTGCTGCCAGGAGATAGCGACCGGATAAGGATTTGCCACCAAATGCCAGCCATCAGCTGTATTATTACCGGTATCGGTATAGCTTAAAGGAATTTGGACTGGTGGTGTTTTGCCAAATACGTTTAACTGAAGTGATTTAGGAAAAGAATCGTTTGTACCGTCATTATTATCATCAGCAAATACATACATCAGCACTCCTTTTCCTATTCCATTGCCGGTATTACTTGCCGTACCTATGACGTTACTGGCATTGGAAGGGACTTTCCAGCTATGACTGATCTCATCATAATAATATACATTGGATGTTCCCCCGCTTGCATCGGCGCCAGTGAACCCTTGAGTCCAGAGCGGGCTCAGCAGTTCCGAATAAGTTGTTGAATCACCCGGGGCGGCCAGAAAACGCCAGCCTTCACTACCACTAACGGCCGTCTTAACAGGCGGTATATCATCACTGTAATTTGCATTAACGGAAACCATATTATTACCGGAACCTGTGATATCCATTGAACTATATATTCCACCACTACGGGACAACCAGGATCCAGCCAGGCCAGACTCATTACCACTTATCGCCATGTTCATGTTATCTCTTATTTCCTGTTGAGTAAGAGATTGACTCCACAAACGAATTTCACCTATTAGTCCATCAAGCCGGTAGTTACCAGCTCCGTTTTGACCGATATACAACGTATCGGTCGTATTAGGTAACGTTCCACCGGCACTGGCAGATATTTTTTGTACTCCATCGATATATATCTTTGCCGTTGATCCGTCATATGTGGCGGCGACATGATACCACGTATCAGGTGCCACACTTGTCCAGTTATAATCGGTATAACCCGAACCCACACTGTTATGAATGAACCGTAATGTTTTATTCGAAGACGAAGTGTTTACCATCAAACCATATGCGGCCGACACATCCACATCACCCTTCATAATCAACGTCATCCATTCCTGACCGCTGGTACTACGGTTGACATCATTAAATTTCACCCAGGCATCCAATGTCATAGCCGAAGCAACATCCAGTTCATTGGCATCCGTTATCTTACCATAACTATTGCTTCCATCCAGAGAAAACATTCCCGGATCAAAATCTAATCGCCACAGATCGTTAAGTTCCGCCCAATTACTATTGGCATCCTTTCCATAACCTCCAAATAACCAAAGATGACCATCGGGACCTTCCCAGGTAACACCATCATATCGTGCACCAGGAATATTAGAGGCATCCGAAACACCCTTTGTTCCATATACACCTTTCTGACTTCCGGTATCTGATCCGCCAACCCAGGTCCATAATCCGCTGTAAGGATTATATTTCCAAAGATCACTTGGATAGCCAACACCTTCAAAACCCCTCATTAACCATAACATACCATCGGGCCCGGTCCAACCCATCGCATCATATCGTGCACCTGGTACATTACTGGATGCGATCACACCTTTTGTCCCATAGTTATCCGATTGATTCGTAGCATTTGAACCACTCATCCAGGTCCATTCTCCAGAATCAATATCATATTTCCAAAGGTCGTTAAGCTGTCCGTAAGTATCAGAAGCATCAAGACCGGCGCCACCCATAAGCCATAAATCACCTTCCGGACCAACCCAGCTTACCGCACTATAACGTGCTGATGGCATATTATTTGAATCACTTACTCCTTTTGTACCAAAATCACCAGCCTGATTCTTTAAATTTGTACCACTTACCCATGTCCATTGACCACTCGATACATCGTAGCACCACAAATCATTTAGAATCCAATCATCTCCTGAAGAGTTGTATTCATCACCTCCCATTAGCCAAAGTTTTCCATTGGGACCCGTCCAACTAAATGCAGCTTTTCTATTGCCCGGCATATTGCTATAGGATGCTACACCTTTGGTACCATAATTACCCATTGGGTATTTAGTATTAGATCCACTGATCCATGTCCATTCATTATTTTGGGGATTATACCGCCACAAATCATTAAGTAATCCACCGTTTCCATTAGAGTCGATTCCCTGCCCCCCCATTAACCAAAGGTTTCCATTGGGGCCAACCCATGCCGTAGAACTCTCCCTGGCTGATGGCATATTACTGGCGGCCTCTACTCCCCTGGTTCCATAATTACCGGAGCTTCCGTGCCATTTTACTGCATCAGAACCACTTACCCATGTCCATTCATCCGTATCCGGATTATATTTCCAAAGATCATTCATATATCCATAGGTGATATATGAATTATCATTGAAGTATCCACCGAACATCCAGAGATTCCCATCCGGACCGGACCAGGTCATAGCCTTTTCCCGGGCCCTGGGTTCATTACTTACAGATGCAACGCCCTTTGTACCATAATTTCCTGTAGATAGGGCGAAATCTGAACCTTTCATCCATGACCATTGTGGATTTAGCTGTGCATTCGAGATACCAGTGATGAAACAAAATAATGCACTGAAAAGTGAACATACTTTAAAGATTTTCATGATGCTTACGTTTATCATTGTGAAGTTTACGAGATAGTAATCGATACTATTTTTTAAGTTTTATTTCTGTCGCGTATCTTTTTTATGGCATAGCTCCCACCCAGTGCGGCCAAAATGCCCAGTCCACTAAGCGGTGTTTGCTGAGGGGTACCGGGAAATCCGGGTTGAGCCATGAGTATAACAGGTATTAGTGTCAGGAAAATTATTTGACTAATGATAAGTTTCGTTTTCATAATAACACTCATTTACTGGTTAAGTTTATTATTTTAAAGGGATTGCGTATTTGCCCATTTAATTCAGACAACTTCTTGAAATTTAATTTGTATCAAATATATACATCGCTATCTTACTCACGGCCTATAAGGTCAGGCTTAGGAAAGCCTGACCTTACCATTGCCTTTTCTATTCTTACTTAATTAGTGTCATTTTTTTGCTTATCACTTTATTTCCCACTTGTAACCGGTAGATATACACCCCGCTGGAGAGATGTTGGGCATCAAAGTTCAACGTATAATGACCGGCAGCTTTATCCTGGTTCACAAGTGTTGCTACTTTACGTCCCAACATATCATACACCTTCAATGATACCTCTGATTTTTTCGGTACATCAAAAGCGATACGTGTCGTCGGGTTAAACGGATTGGGATAGTTTTGT